>DAIDJA010000154.1 GCA_027451605.1 Acidimicrobiales bacterium | reverse complement strand
GGCCCAATTCCGTAATATGATCTGGCAACTCCGGTTAGGTCCCCAACGGTTACTCCGAGGTAGCCATGTGTACCGTTAGTAACCGACGATGTCCTTAAAACCGGGATTAGTGACAGAATTTTACTTGCCGGTATGGCAAAGCCGATATTTTGTGCCGGCGCATTATTCGACGCAGAAGAAGCGGCGGCCGTGTTAATACCGACCACATTTCCGTTAAAATCAACTAAAGGTCCCCCGGAATTTCCGGGGTTGATTGCCGCGTCGGTTTGAATCATATTAGTCAGGGTTTCAGTAAAACCTGTGGATGCATCTCCTGCCGGGACTGTCCTTCCTACGGCTGAAATTATGCCTTCAGTGACAGTAGGACCGCCCTGAAGCGCTAATGCATTTCCTATGGCAAGAACCCACTCCCCGACCTGGATATTATTTGACTGGCTAAAGTTAACGGTCGGAAGTCCGGAAACATTTTGAATTTGAAGCAATGCCACATCGTCTGTTGGATCCGTATTTACAAGTACGGCCTTTTTGGTAATATTTGACGTTGAAAAAGTCACCGATATTGACGATGCATTTGCAATCACATGGTTATTTGTTATCACCTCACCACCGGAGGTAATAACTACACCCGTTCCTTGGTCGGAATTTCCGTTGCCTTGATTAACACTAATTGAAACTACCGCAGGGAGAATTTTTTTAAGGATCTGTTGAACCTGTTGCTGAGTCGGTTGTGAAATAGTACTGATATTGGGAGAAAATTGCTTAACAATCACGGTTTTTTGAACACCAACTATA
This sequence comes from Acidimicrobiales bacterium, assembly GCA_027451605.1. Lineage (GTDB taxonomy): Bacteria > Actinomycetota > Acidimicrobiia > Acidimicrobiales > JABEUL01 > JAJZNL01. The sequence goes on along the minus strand of DAIDJA010000154.1, from coordinate 4,178 downwards.
TAGGTAACCAAAGATCCAACGAGAGCTCCCAAGAGCGCGCAAATTAAAATCAAAAACAAAAGGAGCTTAGGCTTATTTTTATAGGCCAGAAAATCATTAGCGCCCACGCCATTTCCCGGACCGCCCGTACCATTGGCGTTATCATTATGGGCAATATTTGAATCTGTGTCATCAGGCGGATTACCGTTCGGGTCTTCGTAGTTATAAGAATTGACATCATTCATTCCTATTTCGCTACCGCTGTCGTCGTGAATGCCGCCGTTATCATTTAAGTTATCGTCGTATTCGTTTTGACCTTTATTAATTTCACTGTCGAAAAAATCAACCATAAGTAAACTCAGTTCAATAATTAATCTATCTAGTGAATACTATAGTTAATAAACACACTTAAGTTAATATCTTTACGGGAATTTTAAGGAAATTCTAAGTGGTATCGTTCTCTTTATTAACTCGACAGCATTTGGAATAAATCAATTTTTTGCAATTTTCCTATTGGTTAAGGATAAAGGTACACAATTTTGATTTTAAATTAGTTAAGTCAAATTTATATTAAAATTGAAACTTGTAATAATACTTAATCCAGCTACGAAAGTCTCTAACATTTAACCCCTCATGGCATACCGAATCGAAATCGAATTAACAAGCATCAAAGACGATAAAAGTTTTACATGGAGAAGATTGGGTGCCAAACAGCCAAAAGGCATCGCCGATAAATCAATTTTTCAGCCCGGCGCTAAAGTTGGCGATATCTATAAAGTTGAAATCGAACAGAGCATGGATGGGATCGATATCTTAGCCGTAATTGATGATAAGAAAAAATCGCAAACCAACAACGCCCAAACGATCGAAATCGGCATAAAAAGGGACAAAACTATTCCAAAGGTTACCCTTACGCCCGCAGATACAAGGCATTCTAAAGATTCGCGTTCTAAGGACTCAAACGGTTCTCGAAAGCCACGAACAGATACCAGAGTACCTCGTCGCAATTTTGATAGAAGCAATGATAAGACTCATTCCGAAAAGAGGCGACCGACTTTTCTTAAAGTCAATTGGATAAATACCGACTCTTTAATGCAATCATTGTCACTTCAAGAAAAGCCGATTGCAGAATTTCTCGTTAAGGGCGGTATGCCGGCCGTAAGAGCGGCTATTAAAAAACAGAATGACGAAGCTAAGGCAAATAACTTACCTGAAGTCGCCGAAGCCGCTTTAGTTTCAATTGCAGAAAAACTTTTACCTCAGATCAGAAAGGCTCAGTGGCAGGATAGAGCCACGGCCGCGCTGGAAGCCGGTTCGAAGTGTCCTATTCGAGAATTGAAATCATTATTGGCTGCCGCAGATCTTAAAGACGATTCACTAAAAGATCAGTTACACTCTCTGAAGACTTTGGTTAAATCCGTAACGGAAGAACAAATAAGTCAGTGGAAGTCAAACCTTGCCGAGCAAGCTTCATCCGGAGATGTAAAAGTTGCTCTTGAGCTATTGGCAACTCCTCCCGATCGTAGCGCAAAGATTGAAGCAAGTCTACTGGAAACTGTAGTTAATGCCGTAAACGCCAAACTGGCTTCCGAAGTTGAACCGGATCAGTGGATTGAGATAGTCGAATTAATTGCAAGCTCTTCGTTACGAACTAAAGTTAACGTTGCAAAAATTCCTTTTGATGCAACCGGAGCAACGGTGGCATGTGCCAAAAAATATTCAGGTTTTATTCCATCGCTGGCTCCATTGCTGGGACTTAAAATCCCGCCACCACCGAGAATATCCAAAAGTACTCTTATAATCAGTCAGTAATCGGTATTATTTCTTTAATTTTCAGTCGTTTACGCGACTAGCCGTCCAAAGACTTACTCATTATAATTAAGTTACCTTTTGAGCCCACCGATTCAAAAAATGATTTAGCGGCCAAATCCCCAGGAAGAGCAAAAGAATCAATTCGTGGATTTTCGCGCCGGGCTGTCGGATGGTTGGTACCACATACCTCAATTAATCGATTGTACAGAACCGTAGCCACTCCCCTTCGCCTAAATTGTTTAGCTACGACTAAGTAGGTTATGGTTATAACCGGATACTGTACGATAAATTCTACAAAGCCCAATACAGTATCTTCATTTAATGCGATAATGCAACCGGAATCATTTTCTTCATGAATCTGAAGGTAACTCTTCAAGACAGATCCACCTCGTTTCGAGTTTAATTCGGAATGTTCTTCACTCTTTAAGCCGTCGATTTCAACTCTTTGACCTTCGGGGATTTGCTCTAATTTGGCAAAGCTGTATAGGTTTAATCGATCACTTTCAAATGAAGGAGGCATAATAATTCATATCTTATACGCACGAACCGCTTAATGGGATAATTTTAAGGATAGACGCCCTCAAAAATAGACCAAATTCTACCACCCTAAGCCAACATTGCTTCGAGCTTAGCCAAAACCGTTCGTCGTTTACGGTGATGTTTTTCGTAGTCAAAAACCGATGTCAGCTGATCTTTATTTAAGCCATCCAATCGTGAAATAACCTGAGAAGCCGCCAAAGTATCATAACTGGAAATTCCCAACTCTTCAGAATCAATACTTAATCCGGCAATCTCAGTAAAATCTGAATTTATATTGTTCTCATGAGCTTCAGATTGTTTATCTCTAATATTGGATTCGTGTATATTATGAGTTGAAGTGTTAGCCTCAGCCGGCCGTGGACTTTCTTTTTTTGTATAGCGGTCTTTTAATTGCTGTTTGGTAATTGAAATCTGATTTTCGATTTGTCTGCTTCCGTATTCAGCCGCCATTTTGCCAACGGCCTTAGCCATCGAGGTCTTCGAATCATAAGTTGCCTTTCCCACCTCACTGGCATGAGCGATAGCATCGGAGGCAATTTTTAAGGCACCGATAGGCGCATAAAATGCATAATCTATCAATTTATCGACGGCATTCTTCTTAGGCATAGTATTCGCAGGATATATTTATTTACTAAATTAACTTCCGGAGGTGACAAAAACTGATCATAAACAATTAGGTATAAATCATTCTAATGTTTAAAAACTCAAAATTTTATATGCAATCGAGACAGATCTGCTTTCTTTTATCGGCCAGTTGATTCAATTTCTTTACCAAAAAACATGAACTGCAAGTGAATTCGTCATCTTGTTTTGGAATTACATCTGCAATATCATCTATCGGATCATCATCAAAATAAAATTCATCATCTTCGTCATCATCTTGGTGATCACGAAAATCTAAATTCTGTTTAATAAGTACCTCTACGCTGGATTCATCTTCGTAGAGCTCGTCATCTTCGGCCTCTTCGTCGTCTTCGTCGTCTTCGTCATCTTCGGCTTCATCATCGTCTTCATCAGCTACCAGACTAACTTCGAGTTCTTCTAAGTCCTCGATATCTTCAAGGTCTTCTAAGTCCTCGATATCTTCAAGGTCTTCTAATTCCTCGACTTCTTCGAACTCGTCGGCTTCATCTTTAAACTCGCCGGAATCCTTTTTTGGCATTACACTCCTCGTATTATTACAATTTGCAACACATTAGATTATAACCAAGCCCAGAACAAGTTTATTTAAATTGTCTAAGAAAAAACGGATTGGAATATCTAAGCATCTGTTCTCAAATTTCGTTACTTGAATAATAGCAAAAAGGTATCAGAATATTGCAAATTTTATTGCTATTTTTAAACAGATAATAATAAAGTAGACCTGACGACCTTTGGAGCCACCAATATTTGTCTTGATGTTATCTACTCAGCCGCCAATTTGGTCTACTTATCGCAACAGCCCCAACTTTAAACTAAAAGTTTCCGTAGGGACATTAATAGTTAACCACATTAACACAATTTTTGCAACTAGAAATTAATAATTGTGACCATATTTTCTGTAATCCCTTTTGTGTCCTAAGTTGACTATTATTATTTGAAACACATGTTGAATAGATAGAAATTGGATAAGGGTAATTAAGTTTTGCTCGGTTTGTCTCACCAATATTTGAAGCTTATAATTACTTTTTCTGACAAAAACTGGCTTTTGAAATGACAATTTAGTTTAACGTAGGCTCAATTTTGAATAAAAAGAGAACCGATGATTATTGGGTTTACTGCCAATATAGAACAGTTATTTCAAATAAGTGTTCTACCATGCCAAGAACTTCGATTTAGGATATCATAGATGATGTCTCACGAAATAA
>DAIDJA010000153.1 GCA_027451605.1 Acidimicrobiales bacterium | reverse complement strand
CATCTATGACTACTACATCCCAGTCAATTTTTGAGAAGATCTCAACATCTCTTTGGATGATTGCGTACGACGTTACCAGTACGTCCATATTTGTAAGTTCACTTGCCAGATCCAATTTTGATCTGGCTACCGTTGATCGCAACATAGTCACATTTATATCGGGTGCAAACTTTTCAAATTCGCTCAACCAGTTAGGAACTACAGACGTAGGGGCGATCACCAATGATGGTCTTTTCGAATCTACGCTATTGACTCGTGCGGATAACATCGCTATCACTTGAACTGTTTTTCCTAAACCCATATCGTCGGCCAAAATACCTCCCAATGAGTTCGATACCAAAAACATTAGCCAGTTATAACCTATCTCTTGATACCCTCTCAGATTTCCTTCAAATTTTGGACCGATATCATATGTTTCAATCTCATTTAAGTTATAAAGTTTCTTAGACAAATCCAGCCATTCTTTTGCCTGTGAATCGATTATTCCCAATTCATTCAACTCTTCAAAAAAACTTATATTATAACGATTAATTGCAATGTCAGCGGCCGGACGATCCTTTAATTTCTGTGCCTCAATTACGAGCAGTTTAAGCTGTTGAATTTTAGGGTGATTAAGTTCAATTATGTCACCGGACTCTAGGAATACAAACTCTTCGTCATTCAATAAAGCTACAATCAAGTCGCAATAATTTACCTTTAGACCATCTACTTGCAAAGAAATATTTATATCCAGCCAATCTGTCTCATCTGAACTTTCTGCATTCACCAATATCTCCGGCTCGGAGAAATGGTAATTAAAACTTGGTAACTTGCCATCAATTAAAACTTCAACGTCGTTGACAGCTGCAAGTTTTTCAATGTATTCTGACATAAAATTAAAAGCGTCCATCTTACTTAGAATTGCCATGTCGGTAGTAATACCGTTTTCAAAAACCGTCAGTGAAGCAAGAAGTTCATCCACCTGTACCTTGATCAAGGCTTCCCTATCCAAGTTTCTCAAATTAATACCTTCTGTTATATTCGAAACAGGAAAGGCGAACTTATCGGAATCGACGCCGTATTGCCAATTAAATTCCACAAAAATTGAATCAAATCCGCTGGATGTAACCTTTACGATTAAGACCGGACCTTTTAATACGGGTGGCGTGAATGCCTCAACACCATCCAATACGACATTAAGAGCCCTGTTTAATTCAAAATACTGCGATTTATAAAACTCATCAAGTTCCGCTTTGGGTACTTGCACATCATATCCGCCATAAACAACCGGGTGATATTTCGCGTCCAAGTTAGGCTCAATCTTGGCAAGCCTGAAGTTTTTCAAAGTCTTATTTTCGCCGAGATTTCCTTCAAAAATAAATCCCCAACGCCCCTTGGTTGACTCGATTACAAAATTCGTAGCGGAAATCGTATGATCGTCATAACTTAATGAGACACTATATTTCATGCCTTTTTTGCCGTCTTTGTCAAATCGAACACTGGGAATTATCGGGCGATCACTTAATTCAACTATTGGTTTAGACGCGATATTATAAATGAATTCACCACCCGACTCTTTAAACTCTTCAAATAATTTAAACAGTCTCAGACTGTCACATTTATTTACATGCATCCATTCGTTTGAATTCATCCAATTATGGCCGATGTTATTTAAATAAATGCTCTTGATCTGAGCAAGGATCTCAACGGTTTGAGGATTAAGAGTTAAGGCGTACTTCGATTTAGAATATCGAAAATTATTTGTTAGATTTTCCCAATTAATTTCAGAGATTCGCCATTTTCCGCCTTCGTGCTTAGTTCCAATTCTGCAATTTAGATCCATCTGAGCACCGGGAATTAATTTCGCGGGGGAAAATCTGTCGGCCCTGGATCTAATAACGTTTGTATCAACTACCTCAAAAATAAGACCTAGCGAATCATATGAATTCGGTACCGGTTTCGACTGAGACTCCAGACCTTTCCAACTTATCGACTTACCTCTTTTGGGCCAGTGATTTTTCACAGAATCAACGTACCGGGCTTGAGCCTCCAGAGCCATTGCGACAACGTGCTTACATATACCGTAATGTGGGCATTCGCAGCCGATGCCCATTGTCATATCATTTTCAATAACAAGAGCGGTGTGGTAGAACTCTCCCTGCCCGTTGGAAACCAATCCAAACATCTCGAATCCACTTTGATCCACTTCCACCGAAAGAACCCAGCCTGCCTTAAAATATTCAACACCTCTGGCATAGACGCCGGAATCGCCGGATTCTTTTACAAAATCCGCCCCTACTTGTAAAATTGGCTCGTTACCGGATATCACAGTTCCCAGGCCATTATCTTCATCTTATTTATACCAGACCAACGTATTTTTTTTCTCATGTAAGTCAAAACCGAATCTGAATATTATTGAATAATAATATCTTTCAGAATAAACCCGATACATTTAATTTAGTCAATTCTACAGTAGAAGTTTCGTAATTAAACATTTTTGACCTCCCGGAAACTGAATGTTTTACACTATAGACCAACTTAATCCAACCTTCTATTTAAATCATAACGGCAAACTCTCTGAACCGGTCGGATTCACCCCTAAATTAGCGCAGTCCGCAAGATATATAGCTATTTCAGATTCAAAAGATATCTTATTATTTGTCCGTGTCTAAGACAGTTAGACTACCTTTTTTTGCGCTGAGATATCTTTCCCGACTAAAATCCAATTAACTAAATATGCGAAACACTTACAAAAATTAAAGTGAAAATTCCGCATGTCACTATTCAAAATTTGGCTTATCTTATTTTAATGACAACAAATAAATCTAATGAAAATTGACCTGGTAAGCCCCTATAGCTATTCACATTACGGAGGAGTGAATGCTCAAATCATACAACTGACAAAGGAATATCTCAAATTGGGCCATGAGGTAAATTTATCCGGAATAGGTAACTCCCCCGTAGATATATTGAATTGTTTTAAAGCGACAAATGGAGATCCCTCTGACTCATATAGCAACCTATCGATCAGATATCTGGGAAAATCCATTGGCCTACCGGCAAACGGATCAAATGCAAATATCGGACTCAGCCCGAATGGACTTTTTAAAGTTCTTGTCGAAAGTGAAAACGCCGACATCATCCACTTACATGAGCCCTTTGCCCCGGGACCCACCCTAATGCATCTCTTAAAGCCCAAAACTTCTCCGATAGTGGCGACTTTTCATCGAAATGGAGTGGACATGCTTTATAATGCCTATATGAAGGCCGCCAAATATCTTCGTTCTAAAATTGATTTTTCGGCAGCTGTCAGTCAAAGTGCCAGAGACACGATTGAAAAAGTAAGCGGAATAAATGCCGACCTTCTGTTCAACGGTATTGATTTAACCGAATTTAAGACACCCCAAATCTCAAAAGCTAAAAAAAAGACAGTAAATATCTTGTTCGTGGGAAGATTTGAACCCCGGAAAGGCTACGACGTATTTTTGGATGCGATCAAACTACTTGACGACAAAAACGACTTTGTAACTTTTACTATTGTCGGATCGGGAAAAGAGTTTAATGCCCAGCAAGAAATTTTCAAACAATCCCGCAATATCGAATGGTTATCCAATCTGGACAGAACTTCACTTATCGAAAGGTATCTTGAATCTGATATTTTTGTGTCTCCCGCTACACGTTCCGAATCATTCGGATTGGTACTTCTTGAGGCAATGGCTTCATTTAATCTGTTATTGGTTTCTAAAATCAAACCCTTTGAGGCAGTCTTGGGAGAGGCCGGACTCTACTTTAACCCGGGCGATTCCTTTGATTTAGCAATGAACATACGAAGCCTAATCGAAGATACACAAAGAATAAACATTATGAAATCTAAGGCACTTGAAAAGGTGAAACAGTATTCAATCGAAAATCTTGCCAAAATATACATTGACGTTTATGAGTCCCTGATGTATAAGCATCCTCGGCCATTATGAATCCCTGATGAATAGGATCCCTGATGAATAGGTTCCCCGGCTTTAATGGAACTTTCGATGACATAATTCAGTTAAAATCTATGTATTACTTAAATTATGTGATGCCGGACTGGTTATTCCAAAATAGTTATACCGAAATGGCTTGAATCAAATGATTGAGCAAAACCGACTATTTGAGCAAACTATTTTTGAAACAATATGACTTGCATTTGTAACCTTACCGAAAATACAAATTTGTTTGGCATAAAATACAGGCAAAACAATTTCAACAAATAAATTAGCAGTGTAGCTGAATAAATTTATAAATGCTGACAGTCTTATGAACAAATCGACTTCCAACACTTCAAATCAAAGAAAAAATAACTCAAACAGAGATCAACGGAGAATTACCTTTCTTGGCAGGCAGGAACAGTGGCGTCTGGATAATGAAAAAAGAAAAGTATTGATCATAAAAACCAAAAGAGAAATTTCTGCAGTTAACGCAATTTTTGTCGCCATAGTGACACTTGTGATTTTTATAATGCTTATCGGGATTCCAGGTATTGCTATAGGTCTCATTCTGGGCGGACTTTCGTTTTGGCTGACTACGACCGGCATATCGAATAAAATACCCAATAAAATTATTGCCGTTTTAACCTCAAGGTTAAAACCAATTACTTCATACAATTTAAGCTCTTCCCAGATTGCGCGAACTCAGAATCTGGTTGACGGCATTTGTCAAAAAGAAGGAGTAGATATTCCACAGCTCCTCGTGTACGATGATCCCTCAATAAACTCTCTCCTTTTGGTATTTTCCAAAAAAACCTGCATTATTTTGACAAAAGGCGCCGTCGAGCTCCTAAACCGAATCGAACTGGAAGCAATTATTGCCTATCAGATTGGCAGACTAAAGTCGAATATTTGTTCAATTCAGCTACTGTCGGTCACGGCTAATAAACTTGCAAAATATTTGATCTATCTTCGGCCTATAGCCGAAAAGCTTAATATATCTTTCGGAATTGATCCTGAATTGGAAGCACTGAGAATAAC
>DAIDJA010000152.1 GCA_027451605.1 Acidimicrobiales bacterium | reverse complement strand
AATTCTTTTTTGTCGGCAATTACCGCCGGATCAGACAGCCTTGTAGCAACTTCTTCGTATTCGGATACAAAATCCTCAAGACGATATAACACCTCGTAAACAAAAGGCTATTCGGAAGCCTTTTTCCTGGATGCCTTCTGCCCGTACCTTCTCTGGAATCTTTCAACTCGCCCACCGGTATCCACCAATTTTTGCTTTCCGGTATAGAAAGGGTGGCATTCGTTGCATAATTCCACGTTCAATTCACTTTTAGTTGAGCGTGTAGTAAAAATATTTCCACACGAACACTTAACAACCGCTTCCTTGTATTCGGGATGTATTCCAGTTTTCATGATAATTAAATTATAGCTTAAAATTTTAAACTCATGATCATACGATTTTTGTACCAGTAAGAAAAACTCTCTCCCCTAATTGCTCCGGCGAGCAATTAGGCTGAACGGTTTTACTTAATTTTGGGTAATATACTATTTTGAAGTTCATTAATTTAATATTTCGCCGATAATAAACTAAATCAATTGATTTCTTTTCAATCAAATATCGATGTTTACACAAACTAATCAAGGAAGACAAAATAATCAAGGCACTCAAGTTATAGCAGAATTTGAAGACGCCTTTAAGACCGCAAACGCCTTAATTAACAATTTATCTTCGATAATATTCGGCGCTGACCAAGCCGTCAGAGCCTCGGTTTTAGCATGTCTATCGGGGAAACATATTTTGCTTGAAGACACCCCCGGAGTGGGGAAAACTGTATTGGCAAAGGCACTGGCCGCATCTCTTGGGGCCAACGTTGCCAGAATCCAGGGTCAGCCTGATCTATTGCCAGGCGATATAACGGGGTTCAACATCTACAGACAAGAACTCGGGCAGTTTGAATTTAGACCCGGACCGATTTTTTCCCAAATAGTTTTGCTTGACGAACTTAACCGTACTCCGCCCAGAACCCAGGCTGCTTTACTTGAAACAATGGAAGAAAAACAGGTAACAGTCGACGGCACAACTTATAATCTTCCGGATCCCCACCTAATCGTGGCAACCCAAAACCCCGTAAGTCAGTACGGGACATTTCCATTGGTCGAGAGTCAAGTCGATCGCTTCGGAATTTCCACTTCACTGGGTTATCCAAATTTTGATGAAGAGGTTCAACTTATGATTTCAGGGTCGTCTGATTCAAAAGTCACCACTATTGAAGCTATCGCAAACATTGAAAAATGGAAAATCATACAGGAGATAACTGCCAAAGTGTCATTAAGTGAAAAAATTGCAGGATTTGTTGTAAAAATTATAAGCGGCACTCGCAAATCCCCTTCAATTAAGTTAGGAGCAAGTCCGAGAGCAGGTCTATCCCTTATTGAAATCGCTAAAGCCGAAGCAATTATCCAAGGCAGAACATTTGTAACTCCTGATGACATTATAAACTGTATTGAATTTTCGTTGAGTCACAGACTAATTGTCGAACCGGGTAGCAACGTTATGGAAATCCTTAAGTCAGTTTTGCAAAGTATTCCCGTACCCCTTTAACCATCGAGAGTGGTCGCGTGGAATACAAGATTGATAAATCGTTCCCTAGGCCGAAGAGATTCTTAGGACCCGCTCTTGGAACAGCCCCGCTTATGCTCGCACTGATAGGCGTTGCACGGGCAAGCGGATCAGGCTGGGTACAGGTTATAGGAGCGATCGTTTCCGCAACTGTTCTATTGGGCATTTTGGCCCCCATGGTGATTATTCTCAGAAATAAAATTTTCATAGAGGAAATTCCTCATTTTCTTGTGGCAAAAAATGAAAACTTTATTTCGGTTAAGGCTACCAAGACCTGCAAAGTGGAAATTGAACGAAGCCCGGTCTCTTATCTGACTCCAAATATCCGAAGCTCTGTTATATTTATTCCAAATTACCTGGGTACGTTATCATTAATTAATCTGACGATTTCAACTGCGGCTCCTTTCGGAATAGTTTGGTGGTATCGAAAAATTACGCTGACATTTGACCGACCGTTACTGGTGCTCGCCCCCACAGGTTCTCCGGACTATAACTACACTGTCGAATTCAGTGAATTTGAGCAATTGTGGCGACCAAGTTCAAATGGTCAGATTAGAGGAGCAAGGGACTATGTCTACGGTGATTCGCTTCGCAATGCCAATTGGAAGACATCGGCTCATGTCGGCAAGCTTCAAATAAAAGAGTTTGAAATTCCAAAGTCTGAAATTATTACCATAAAAGCTGATTTGTACGGCTCTTTGGATGAGATTGAAGCTCATGCCGAACGGATTGTCGGAACCGTTCAATATCTGCTTAAATTGAATCAGTGTGAGGTATTTTTACAAACTTCACGGAACTCTGCTCCAAAGATTGAGAGAATCCAGACTCTGAGACAAGCTCAGATCCAATTAGCCGAATCAGATATTACACCTACGAACTGAGCGAAACTATCATCGAGATGGCCACTAGGACTCCCACGGCAAAACCTAAATTAACTAAAGCAGAATTAAACCCGGAAGTTAGTGAAATACTTCAGAAGGGCAATATTCCAAAAATCATTTATCTCATAAAAAAAGCCAACGCGCCCCTTCCGCCGGAAAATTCAACCCTATTACGAATCGTTATCGTCACCGGCGTTTTGCTGGGCATATATGCCTGCTATGAAGTACAGGAGATATCATTTCTGACCTTTATCCTGGTTTCTTCCGTTATGATTATAGGAAATATCTTTTCGGCTATAACGAGAAACAACCCTTATTCATGGATAAAAATAATTCTTGCAATAGCGGCGACTTCCGTATTTTTAAATACTGTAGTTTCGGTAATCGGAGCGGCAACCCAAGGTAACATTCCTTCAATATTGTCACCTTTAGCTTCTCTTTTTATGTGGACGGTTGCCATCCACAGCTTCGATGTCCCGGCAAGGCGAGACCTAACTTTTTCGCTTTCCGGCTCGGCCGGGCTGATAGCGGTGGCTTCCGCACAGGCTATCGATAGCTCCTTTGGGATAATAGTAATAGGGTGGTTATTTTTAAGCATCATTTCTTTAAATTTACTTTGGAAGTCACAGGTCAATTCAAAAGAGACAGCCAAACAGGCTCTAATTCATACCCTATCGGCACTTACTGTAGCGGCGGTTGTAGCTTTTACGATCGTTCTGATTCTTCCTCCTCCGAAACCCTTAAGATCATTAACTTTTCCCTCGTCCATTCAAAATAGAGTGCCTGTTTCAAATCCGGGAGGTCTCACGCAGGGAGGTGCAACGCCAAGTGCACCGGCGAAACCCGGCCAACCGGGAGGAAAAGTCCAGGTTGGGGGCTATTTGGGATTTGCCGGTCCTTTAAATACTGGCTTAAGGGGAAGCCTTTCTAACAAAATAATAATGAGGGTGAGAGCGACAAAACCAGGATACTGGCTCGGAGAAACTTTTAACACGTGGAACGGACAGTCCTGGACTCAAACTCCGTCTAAGACAGAAGAGCTTACGGGAAACCCGTCTTTTTATATACCTTTTAAATTGACGGGGGAACCACCACAGTTATTATTCGGTCTACCCCAAAATACCGAAACCTTTTACATTGCCGCACCTCTGCCTAATCTACTTTTTGGAACAGAATCTCCGGTACAAATATATTATCCGGACTCGCATCTATATTTGGGAGGTGGAAGGTCTATAAGAACCAGAGACGTAATCGATGCAGGCACAATTTATACCGTGATCTCCAGAGAAGTAAGATTAACTCCAACCCAACTTCAAAATATAATGCCCGCCGGAACTTCTTATACAAACGGGTTACCTCAGATGGAGCTAGCGACAGACCTTCAATTACCCAAACCTTACTACAGGGTAAAGGCCTTAGCGAAAAACATTGTAGAACAATATCATGCCAGAAGCACCTATCAGATTGTTTCGGCCCTGGAGTCATGGATGGGAATCCACATGCGATATTCATTGAATATTCCGCCGCTTCCTCCACACGCTGACTCAGTTGACGAGTTTCTATTTGTAACTAAGACCGGCTTTTGCGAACAGATAAGTTCAGCATTGGTGGTAATGCTTCGAAGTTTGGGCATTCCGGCACGAGAAGCCGTCGGATATGTTTCAGGATCATACAATCCAATTACTAATCTATATCAGGTAAAAGCAAGTGACGCTCACGCCTGGGTACAAGTTTGGTACGGACAAAATGGGGGATGGCAGGATACTGATCCCACAGCATCAGTGCCATATAGCACACCTTCACCCGGGAAAATAATACTAAAAGATACTGTTTCCTTTATTAAAACAAATTTGATCACAATATTATTGACACTAATCATACTAATTTTACTAATATTGATCTTTCGTACTACCAGCCGAATAATCGGTTACCGAAAACTTGCATCCGGACAAAAAATTATTTACAAATTAAATAAATTTGGCGCGAGATTTAAAATTCAACATGCCCCCGAAGAGTCAATTTCACTTTTTATAGAAAAATTGAAACAGGTAAACGAGATAAAAAACAAACAAAACTTAATTTTGAAACTTGAATCCATTAACCGACAGTTTGACGATTTAGAATATAATCCTGAAACAGCAAAAAATCACAAAGAGGTTAATAAACTTAAGGCTCAGATATTCAACGATCTAACGGAACTGTCAAAATCTATTTAACCTAACGCCGTCGACTATTCATCGGAATCATACAGTCCGCAACTGCTAGGGAAGATTTTGTACAGGCTGTCCCGGAGTGCAGGCAATTGGATCAAACCAGGGGACAGGTCTATTTGACTGATAAACTTCGGCCGGATTTAACGGCCCGTAAGGACTTGTTGTAGTGGTAGAAGCTACGGTTGGAGTTGTGGTCACCGCACCTTTGGGAGAAGTGACAGTGGGACTAGTTCCATTCGAAGTAGAAGTAGTTGATTGGGAAGAAGGAGGAGCCACTTGTAATTGACTGCCCACGATAAGAGTTACATCGGAAGTAAATCCCTGATCATCCTGTCCCATTACTACGGTACCGCCC
>DAIDJA010000151.1 GCA_027451605.1 Acidimicrobiales bacterium | reverse complement strand
ATTCTTGAGGCCTGGGTCTCTTCTATGATTTCATCCACAGTTGACGAAGCGGATTCGACAGCAGCCGTGCAGGTCATGTCTCCTACCGTCCTATACCTTACGCTTGCGGCAAATGATTCTTCGGATTCCATTTTGGGAGTTAAGTCAGTGACCGCTACCAACATTGCGTTACGTCTAACAACTTCCCTTCTGTGGGAATAGTAAATTGTCGGAAGTTCGATATTCCTTAACTTAATGTATTTCCATACGTCAAGCTCGGTCCAATTCGAAAGCGGAAACACCCTAAAGTGCTCACCGGGATGATGCCGCGTATTATATAAATGCCAAATTTCAGGTCTCTGGCCTCTGGGATTCCACTGGCCGAAACCGTCTCTATGGGATAAGAAACGCTCCTTAGCACGGGCCTTTTCCTCATCCCTGCGTGCCCCCCCGAAAAGTGCATCAAACTTATACTCATCGATTGTCTCAAGCAATGTCACTGTTTGGAGTTTGTTGCGCGAGGGGTTTCCCGGTTCTTCTATAGCCGTACCTTTGTCGATTGACGCCTGAACTGAACCGATAACAAGATTCAACCCAAACAATGACACTACCTTGTCACGATAACTTATGACCTCGCTGAAGTTATGTCCGGTATCGATATGTACTATCGGAATCCACAACTTCTTTGGCTTAACGGCCAACATTGCAAGGTGCAACAGAACAGCCGAATCCTTTCCTCCGGAAAACAGAAGTGCCGGTTTTTCCAGCTCGGCTAATACCTCTCTAATTAAATGTATAGCTTCAGCTTCCAGTGTCTCAAGGTGATTTATCTCATTTCCCATCAATAAAATCGTAGCTCAAAATCATACTATTAAAAATGCCGACTTAGTTTTAAGGCGTGGTAGTACATGCTATAATCCCAAGTCGGCATTAAAATTTAAAATTCGGTATCTTAAGAACCGCAGATAATTAACTCTTGTTTTCTGCCAAGCTCCTATTTTCGGACCTTTTTTATTTCAGTTTCAGATTTTCCGGATATTAAGAAGCATTACCGAAATTGTAAATTATTTCGGAGGCATCCTTAATCCACCGTCAAGACGAATAGTCTCTCCGTTCAAGTAACTATTTTCGCAGAGATGAGCGGCTAAAGCTCCGTACTCCGCCGGTGTTCCAAGTCGCTTCGGGAACAGTACTCCCTGTCCAAGTGCCTGTCGTTGCGGTTCCGGAAGAAGCCCCAAAAGCGGAGTGTCCATAATTCCGGGAGCGATGGTAAGTACCCTGATACCTACAGCCGAAAGATCCCGCGCCGCGGGCAAGGTCAATCCTACAATTCCGCCCTTTGAAGCCGAGTATGCAATCTGACCGATCTGTCCGTCAAATGCCGCTACCGACGCCGTATTTACGATAACACCTCGTTCGTCATGGTCCATTGGCTCGGTTTTGGAAATCTCAGATGCGGACAAACGCAATACGTTAAAAGTTCCTATTAAGTTAACTCGAATAATGGTTTCAAAAGCGTCGAGTGAATGAGGATTACCCATTTTATCTACGGTTCTCTGTGCCCATCCTATACCTGCGCAGTTAATTGCGATTCGAAATGGTGCCTTTGATTTGGCAACCTCGATCGCGGCTAATACGTCGGCTTCTTTGGTGACATCGCCAACCGAATATGACGCCTTGTCTCCAAGCTCGGAGGCAAGCTTTTCGGCTTGATCTTGCTTTAAGTCAAATATCGTTACGTGGACTCCTTTGGATAAAAGACTTCTTACGGTTGCCTCTCCCAAACCGGATGCTCCACCTGTTACTATTGCTGAACAATTATTTAATTCCATAACTATTTATTTTATGTCAACTAAAATAGCTAATTCAAATTAACTATGAAAATGGCGTGTTTTAATCAAATTAGATGATAATTAGGCTTCTAAATTTTAACCTCATTTATAAAACTGATTTAGCCTTTGAAGTTGCCAGCATATCTACATATTCGTTCATATCGACACCGGAATGTCCTTTAACCCATTCGAACTTTATGCTATCTGGCTTTGAATTTAGGTAAAGATCGATCAATGGCATCCAGATATCTTGATTTTTAACGGGCTGTCTTTGACTGTTTCTCCAACTGTTTCTAATCCAGTTTTTCCACCAACCGTCATTAAAACACCTAACCAGGTACTGAGAATCGCTCACTACCAAAAGTTTATTTTCTTTAAATCGCTCCATTGCTTTTAGCGCTGCGGTAAGTTCCATCCTCTGATTAGTAGTATCTTTTTCACCTCCTGCATCAAACAGTTCTCGTGAGACTGCCCACGCCCAGCCTCCGGGACCCGGATTACCTAAACATGCCCCGTCTGTGTATACTTTAACTTTATCCATAGCTATCCATTTCTATCACAGTTTCACGACAACAGAATCTAATGCAGTATTTTTTGACTGTTGACAAACTATAAATTGATAGGTTTCGCAACATCTTATGGTTCAATACCGAAGCCAACGAACAAAATGTATTAAGGGCTATATTATGAATTACGAATGAAGAGCTTTAGTCTGCTTAGAGTGAATCTTCATGATTTTGATGGCGATAAACAAGGTAATTTTCTAAGAATTTATCCAACTCCCCGTTTAAAACTCCGTTTACGTCACCGACTTCAAAATTAGTACGAAGATCTTTAACTTGCTGATACGGTGCCAAAACATATGATCTAATCTGAGATCCCCAGGCAACATCGGCATTAGGTCCGGCAATTGACTTGATATGTTCTTCATTTTCCTGTCGCTTAAGTTCAGCAAGTTTAGCCTTCAACAGAGCCATTGCCTTAGTCTTATTCATTAACTGAGAACGCTCATTCTGACACGATACAACTATGCCGGTGGGCAGATGTGTTATTCGCACAGCCGAATCAGTCTTATTGATGTGTTGCCCGCCGGCTCCAGAAGCTCTGAAGGTATCCGTTCTAAGTTCAGACTCATTAATCTCAACACTTAAATCATTTTCCAACATGGGAATTACACTCAGTGCCGCGAAACTAGTATGCCGACGATGTGCGGAATCAAAAGGAGACATTCGTACCAAACGATGTACTCCCTTTTCATTTGCCAATAAGCCATAGGCGTTATTGCCTTTTACCACGAATGTAGCAGAGAGAATACCGGCTTGAGCACCTTCGGTGACTTCATCTATTTCAACGGTGAACTTACGCTTTTCCGCCCATCTGATATACATTCGCATGAGCATTTCGGCCCAGTCCTGGGCATCGGTACCACCGGCTCCGGCATGCACTTCACATATGGCATCGGCAAGGTCGTACGGTCCGGACAAAAGGGAGTCTGTTCTTAATTGCCCAATCAGAGATTCCAATTCCCTAATCTTTTCTTCAACTTCATTAAGTACACCCTGATCCGGACTGTCCGAAAGTATTTCAAGGCCGACCCCTACATCGTCCGTCAGAGTTTCAATTGCAGTGATTAAATCCACCTTATCTTTAGTTCTGCCGTATTTGGCACTGATTTCCAAGGCTTGCTCTTTATCGTTCCAAAGATTAGGATCGCTCATCGCAATTTGAAGTTCGGAAAATTCCTCTGTCAGGGCCGGAACTCCTACAAGAAGTTTTGTCTGTTCGAAGTCGCCGCTAAGGGTCTGTAGGTTCTGTTTTAGTAACCTGAGACTGTCGGCAAGAACATCATTGTCGTTGGCCATGGCAGAATTTAAATTTCTTATTCGAACCGCACCAGCACGGATCATTACGTCCGAGTTTTTCGTTTTCCGATTTAACAAGTTGGGTAACACCGGCCGACTGGACTCCGGGATCTTCGGTGCCTCCTTCAGGACCCGAATAGGTAAGTGCCTGTGAGGTATTTTCCGCACTTTGATAGCTTGCTTGGG
This sequence comes from Acidimicrobiales bacterium, assembly GCA_027451605.1. GTDB lineage: Bacteria > Actinomycetota > Acidimicrobiia > Acidimicrobiales > JABEUL01 > JAJZNL01. The sequence continues at coordinate 1,135 of DAIDJA010000151.1, read as the reverse complement.
TCAAGTCAGGTTCGGTAGGCAGTTCCACCTGAATTTGAACATGCATTAAATATCTTAAAAATGCATCGTCAGTTCTTGAAATCATATCTTCAAATAGTTCAAATCCCTCTTTTTGCCATGCAACAAGCGGATCCTGTTGCCCCATGGCACGCAGATTGATACCTTCTTTAAGATAGTCCATCTCGCTTAGATGTTCTCGCCATTTTTGATCGATAGTTGCAAGCATCAGATTACGTTCGATCTGTTCAAAGATTGATTCATCTTCAAACAGCTTTCTCTTTTCCAAATAGGCTTCGGTAAGGTCTGCAACTATAGATTCATTCAACTGATTCAATGAATTTGCCTTTTTAAGGTCATCTTCAACAAAATCCGTGTCGTAATATCCCTTTAGACCAGTTACAAGTCCGACCAAATCCCATTCTTCGTGAAAATCCGTGGGGCAAGATTTGGCTATTAAGTTGGTTACCGTGGTCTCTATTGTATTTAAGGTTCGCTCTTTCAGATCATATCCTTCAAGTATTTGATCCCGCAAAGAATAAATTACCTTACGTTGGGCGTCCAGTACCTCATCATATTTAAGTGTCTCCTTGCGAATTTCGGCATTTCTACCCTCAACCGCATTCTGAGCGCTTTCTATTCCCCTCGACACAAGTTTAAATTGAATTGGGGTATCATCCGGAATACCTCTTTGAACAACCCAGTCAACCGCGTTATTGGCAAATATCCTGATCAGATCATCTTCCATGGAAAGATAAAATTTGCTCTTCCCCGGATCACCCTGTCGTCCGGAACGTCCTCTTAGTTGATTGTCTATTCTTCGGCTCTCATGTCTTTCGGTACCCAAGACATAGAGACCTCCAAGGTCTCTAATCTGATCGCCTTCATTTTGACACTCTTTTTTAAATTTATCAAGCAGGTCTTCAAATCTCTTTTCATATTCGGGGGTTCCCAAATCGAGCTTATCTTTTAATATCTCTTTTTGAGCGAGACCTTCAGGGTTTCCCCCTAAAAGTATGTCAACTCCACGACCGGCCATGTTTGTCGCCACGGTAATAGAATGAAGCCGTCCGGCCTGTGCTACGATCTCGGCTTCTCTGAAGTGCTGTTTGGCATTTAATACTTCATGAGGTATTCC
>DAIDJA010000150.1 GCA_027451605.1 Acidimicrobiales bacterium | reverse complement strand
AGTTCAATAAGCTTTTAGTTTCTTTACGCATAACTCCTAATCAGGTTACCGTGGGCGGGATAATTTTAGCTCTGGTATGCGCATTCTTTATTTCGCAGGGATATTTTTGGGTGGGCGTGATATTGATTACAATTTCAGGACTTACTGACTTTTTGGACGGTGCTGTTGCCCGTGCCAGGAATATGACCTCAATAAGAGGCAAATTTTTGGATTCGGTCTCGGACAGAGTTATTGACACTTTTATTTTTGGTTCTTTAAGTTGGTATCTTATTGCCAATAAAAGAGGGGAGCTGGCGCTATTGCCACTTGCAATTTTAGCGGCAGGATTTGTGGTTTCTTACGAACGAGCAAAGGCTGAATCTCTTGGGCTTTCCGGTAAAGGTGGTTTAATGGAGAGGGCTGAACGGCTTATTGGTTTAGGCGTTGCCATCTCATTTAACGGATTTTTGCTTATACCTGTTTTGATTTTGATATTAGCCTTAACCATAGTAACCATAGTACACAGATTTCTTAACATTTGGGGACAGGCTTCGGTTCAAGACAACGCCGACTTTATTTACAACGAGTGGTTGGCATACGCGAAAGAAAAGAGACAAAAGCGACTGGAAAGCAGAACGCCTCATTCCCAGGAACGTTTTAGGCTTCAGCGTTTAATTCGGTCGGCTGAAGTACGACAGGAAAAAAAAGACACTCGGATCGAACGTAAAGAGACTTTAAGGACACTCCGGAGGCAAAAGTCAGGAGGTCAGACGGTTAAGGTTTCCAGACCTATGGGCGGATTGGGTCAGGGTGGTTCTCGCTTTAAGCGCAATTCCAAGAGATCTTAGACCGAAGGTCAAATTTCGGATTATTAGATATTCAGGTTGAAATTTGATGGCTTCGGTAGACAAGGGCAAGGTTACGGTATTAGCTTTTAGAGGCGGATTTTATTTACTTTCTTTGATTCCGGATTTTATGGTTGATCCTATATCAAAGTTAGGTTCCAAATTGGCCAAAAAAGTCTCGCCTGCAAGATACGATGTAGCGATTAAGCACATGAAAAGGCTTGTTCCGGGTTGTAGCGAAGACGAATTGGCTAAACTCGTTGAAAGATCGTTTGAGTCATATCTACGCTATTGGATTGAGTCCAGTCAGGCTTTTCGCTGGCCTTTTTCAAAACTTGACGCAAACGTTACATGTCCCAATTTAGACCGTTTTAACGAGACCTTCAGGAAGTATTCAAACGCAATTGTAGTTATGCCGCATATGGGCAATTGGGATGTGGGAGCAACTTGGTTCGTAAAGCGAGGTTATACGATGACAACCGTAGCCGAAAAGCTTGAACCGCCCGAACTTTTTAATTTTTTTGTTAATATTCGTGAGAGAAACGGTCTAAAAGTGGTTGGCTTGGATAAGGATGCCACTGCAAAATTGGTTAAAGAAGTTAAGTCTAAACGTATCATAGGATTGCTTTCAGATCGCGATATTCAAAAAAACGGGGTCGAGGTAACCTTTTTTGGAGAGAAGACTACCTTACCGATGGGACCCGCAGTACTATCTATTAGAACTAAGATTCCTATAGTAATTGCCACTGTCTATTCTTCATACACCGTTAATAATTCGCGTTTTACAGTTGATATATCAGCTCCGATTGAATTCACACCGAGTGGAGATCTACGATCCGACATTAAATCCTTAACACAGTTGATTGCCTTGAATTTGGAAACTGCAATTAAGGTCGCGCCAACAGAGTGGCATGTCTTTCAACCTAACTGGCCGGCCGACGAGGACATATCGTAGGACCCAGAATAAATTGATAACTCGATTAGTTAATATTTAATGACCCGCAGCCATCGTAATGGGTTTCAATATTGATAACGGCATAGTAACGCCGCTATTAATGATTGTCAGGCATCTTCCTGAGAATTGAATTTAGCCTGGGGTACTGAAATAAAGATAGCGTCAGCTGTTGCTATTACCTTTTTGTCATGAGTTGCCTTTGCGCTCACGTATATTTTACGCCCATCTATTTGATCGCATTTGGCTCTAAATTCGAGCTGTTGTCCTACAGGGGTTGGGGCCAAATAATTAATAGTGAGCTTTCCCGTAAATGCGGGTGTCTCAATTATATTTAAGATCATCCCCATCGCATCATCAAATAATGCCGCAACTATTCCGCCGTGGGCTCTGTTGGGAGCCCCTTCAAATGCTGCTCCTAAAGTGACATTAATAACGGCTTCATCTTTATCGCGGAAGCCCGAAGCCGCAATTCCCAATGGATTTTCCTGGCCGGAAACTACGCAGTCCGGGAAGTGGTCAATACTTTCTTTGTCCTTGGGAGCACTGGCAAACGCCGCCCGTTTCATTGCTGAAATGGCCCTTACTCTTTTTTCGCCACGATTAATCGTAGGTAGCAGTTTATCAATGGTGGTGTGAATATTGGTTAAAAGCTTTTCGTCAATTTCATGAGATACGAAAGCATGTCCGAGGTCTCGGAGTGCTTTTGCGGCCAATACCCTTGGTTCATATGCTTTAAGGAGCTCACTTGATTTAGTATCATCATTCATATCCGCCTAATTCTCCTTATGTTTGAAAGTTTGCGTTGATTTGTCCATAAATCTATAAATTACGTTCTTTGGTAACCTATTGGCTAAATATTAGATCAGGGATTAAAAATTGCCGCAGATATTGCATTCTTGGACTGTTGTATTATTCCGTCGGAAAAGCAGAATGGCAGTTTTGAAAAATGACCGCAAACGGAGTCTGGCGAGATTGTAGCCGCAACAGTTCTTGCATCCTGATGGGGTCTACCGAAGAAGGAGTTGCCGCGCGTAATATTGGGAAATAGTAAGGCACCCCGAGCGTGCCTGGAGCCCAACACGGTCGCAAGGTCATTTGTAGCAGATTGTGGATCATCTAACAAAAATTGCACCGTTGACCCAACCTCAACTGTCGATTCAACTATTAAGCTGCCTATATCTTGTTTTACCCCTATAATGTCCATTGGCAAGAAATCGTCTGAGTGATAATTCAATTTTGAATCATTTATCACCTTCCCAAGCTTTAACATTCCGCTGTTAACCAATCGGATCTGATTTTTTGAAAATTTTGTAGTAGCCAGTCTTATTAAGTAGTCCAAAGGAGTCTTATTCCCTAAAGTTATTATTTCGGTTGAATCAACTTCGGTAACCGTAAAGGGTTCACCAACCGGAGAAAATGAGTAGCTGTAAATGGGCGTTATATTTGCTTTGCGGCTAAATAAGATTGCAACAGCCGTACACAACTTCATATCTCGGCCGGTAAAAAGTCTCTGATCTTCCGGTCCGTTTCCGTACATTAGTGAACCCACTATCGGTACTTGAGGGAGATTCACCTCGTGCCAAATCATATAAGAACTAATATCAAATCTGAATGGATTGGCGATTAATAGCATGAATCCTGGCTGGTCTCCGATGGCATCATTCCAGGTGGTAGCATACGAGTTCCATTCCTCAAGATCTACTTCCCTTTGAAGGTTTAATTTACTGAAATAAGATAAATCTATCATCATTGCATCATCGGAGTCAATTGCCAGTGATGAAATTCCGGGACCATTTTCAATTTCTTGGGTTATGCCTACTATGCCTTCGGAGATACAGGTTATTGAAGAAAATGGTCTGACGATGTCATTTAAAGTTTCATTAATCTTTGAAATTTCCTCGTTGTAATCAGGCGTTATAAAGTTCAATATGATAGTAGGACTACCTGTAATATATTCATTAATCCTACCCACAATTTCACCGGTTGCCTGGATCGGGTTCGGATGCTGGGTTATTGCGGAGGCTAATTTCAAGGTATCACCAAATGTCTATTGCTTATCTTATTAATAATAGTAGGGGTTAAACTAGTTAAATTCAAATCTCATATATAAAGTATCGGTAGATAGCCTGTATTATTGCGATTGAATTCGTCGAAATTTTGGCAATCGCACTATCTTTGTATATGCCTATTAATTTTCTCCAAACTGTTCCACAAATCAAGGTCGGTAACAACAACTAATTTAGTCTTGGCTTGACCAAATCAAGTTGGTTGTGGCTAATTTCTCCGAATATGGTAATTTGTGGAGCAATTTAGAGATGTGCAGATATACGCTTAAAGATAAATATTGTTTATGGTTAGGATATTCATGTTACGGGAGTTGCTGATACAATTTGGCCGGTAAAGCCTTCCACGGTCTCACCAAACGCATCGAATCCTCCGATTTCACCAAATGGAAATACGTTTCCCGTGGCGTCAATCAGCCAGTAACCGTTACCGTCATGATTTGAAATAATAGAAACTATCGGAGCTTCAGGCTCTTCAATCCGTCCGTGAAAAATAGCACGCCCACAAGGAACAACGAATCCGTCAGAAAGTGCTATCCAGTATCCGTCGCCTTTGGGATGAGCTGCAATTGAAACTGCATTTGCGCTTCTTTGTTCTGCTATATCGGTTGCCGACTCATAAAATATAGTTTCTCCGAAATTAATAACTCTCCCGGACTGCGTAAGCAGCCAATAACCGGATTTGGTAACAGCTATATCCGTAACGGGTGACGCAAGTCCCATATCAATTGCAGATCCCAGAAATTCTGCCGTCCCAAGTGCCTTGACACTGCCCGTGGATAGTGCCAATATTAGTCCTGTATCACTTGTGGCACCGGCGGCTACTACAGCTCCTTCATTGATATTTACTTCTTCAAAACCTGTAGTCGTTCCTATCGGCGTAACTTGTCCATTAGCAAAGACTATCCAATAACCGGTACCGGCTGAATTTGCCACAATTTCTACAGTCGGATTTCCCTCTTGTAACTCATCGATTGCACCTAGATGACCGATTGCACCCAAAGGCTTTACCTTTCCGGTAGAACTTAAAAGCCAAATCCCTTTTACGGGTTTAATTTGAGATTCGTCGTCAACTTTAAGTTTTTTAGACGATTCAGATTCTTCGTCATTGGAATCGTCGTCGTTATTCTGTTGATAGTCGGTCACGAACGATGCTC
>DAIDJA010000149.1 GCA_027451605.1 Acidimicrobiales bacterium | reverse complement strand
ATTTATTAATAAAAGTTCTAAATAAATACTTTGGCGATAAAAAATTTGTAATTTAATCTTCTTAATTAAATTATAATGGTCCTTAGTAAAGATCATCATATTTTTAAATTAGTTAAGTTAAAATTGTGGATCAAAATACAAGAGTTGCCGTCGCCGGCGCCGGACCGGCAGGAATTACCGCCTGCTACCAGTTGGTTAAACGGGGGATTAAACCGGTTATAATTGAAATTGATTCTGTCCCCGGGGGGCTATCAAGAACTGTCGTTCGAGATAATTGGAGATTTGATATCGGTGGACATAGATTTTTTACAAAGGTTCAAGCCGTTGAGGATCTTTGGCGAGAAATATTGCCCGGCGATGAAAATCTGATGGTGCGCCCACGTTTGAGCAGAATTTACTACGAAGGTAAATTTTTTGATTATCCGTTGCAGCCACTTAGAGCCCTAAAGACCCTCGGTTCGATCGAAAGTTTAAGATGCCTACTGTCTTTTTTAGCTGTCAAAGTCAAGCCAGTTAAGGATCTTTCCAACTATGAGAATTATGTCGCTCAAAAATTTGGCTGGCGATTATATCGTACGTTTTTTAAATCTTATACGGAAAAGGTCTGGGGAATAGATGCGAAGTTAATTCAGGCCGATTGGGCCGCTCAACGCATTAAGAATTTATCTGTCGGAACCTTGTTACTGCACTCCCTTCCCTTTACAAACCGTAATACGAAAGTGACTAGCTTAATAGAAGAGTTTCTCTATCCAAAATTTGGACCCGGTCAGATGTGGGAAACAGCTGCAGGTAAAATTTTAGAATCGGGAGCCGAAGTAAAATTCGAACGTAAAGTCTCTAAAATCATTCGCAATTCGAATCGTGCGGTTAAATTAGTAATTAAGGATAAATTCGAAAATTCTGAAGAGTTGGGGATAGATCATTTTATCTCGTCAATGCCTTTGCGGGATTTGATCCTCGGTTTGGAGCCTGCACCGCCGGAGGAGATTATTGAGTCGGCAAAATGTTTAACTTTTCGGGATCATCTGTTGGTAGCGTTGGTTGTAAATAATCCCACTCCGTTTCCGGACAATTGGATCTATATCCACTATCCTAAGGTTAAGGTGGGTAGAATTCAAAATTATGGGGCATGGTCTCCAAGTATGGTAAAAGACGGTACAACCTGTTTGGGCATGGAGTACTTTGTGAACCAAGGAGATGACATTTGGAATATGCCCGATGCCGACCTGATTGAAATGGCTAAAGACGAACTTCTTAAGCTTAATCTAGTTGATCCGGCCTTAGTTGACCATGGTTACGTAGTTAAGATGGCAAATGCCTATCCCGTATATGATCTGTCCTACAAGGATAATGTCGAGTCAATCAAAAGTTGGTTGACAGACAATTTGGTCAACGTCTATCCGGTCGGAAGAAACGGAATGCACCGTTATAACAATCAAGATCATTCAATGTATACGGCAATGTTGGCAGTCGAGAATATATTCGGCGCTAAAAACGATATCTGGGCCGTGAATGTTGACTCTGATTATCATGAAATTATGGCAAATGAAGCTAATCGGAATTTGTCAGATCGCAGTGCCCCGATATTCATGACTGATAAATAATTGGTTTAATTTATGACGATTATTATAGAAATCTGATGTTGAAGCTAATAAGCTGTAGTAAGTTAAATTTATGAGCATTAACGTTGATTAATATTTTTGTTTACTGCATTTATCCCAATTGGGCACAATCATAGTTATCGATGAAATTAAAATTTAATCCAGAACAAAGAAATCTTACAAATACATTTAAACTATTAAATTCATTTAGAAACGAACAGACTGACCCCGATTCGTTTTATGGCTTTTTGGCATTAGATGGCATTAGGTTATTGAGGCGTTATACCGTCATTGAGGACATGACAGTGCTTGATATCGGTGGGGGTGCCGGTTATTTCAGCGCAGCATTTAAGGCTAACGGCGCAAAATGTTTCGTGCTGGAGCCATTCGTCGAAGAACTTTACTGGAGAGGGACGCCTCCTAATAATTCGATGGTCGCAGACGGTTACAATATTCCGTTTCGCGATCGAACGGTAGATATTAGTTTTTCATCAAACGTTTTGGAACATGTCGCCGACCCCAAAAAATTTATCGATGAGATGATAAGGATTACGAAGCAAGACGGAATCATATTTTTCTGTTTTACCGGTTGGTACTCGCCATGGGGTGGTCATGAAACCTCGCCCTGGCACTACTTAGGCGGCGAGTATGCGAAGAAGCTATACGAAAAAAAATATCAAAAGAAGGTTAAAAATGCCTTCGGAGAGTCCCTTTTTAAAATTAAAATTAAGGACGTAATGACCATGGTTAAAGACATGGATCAGGTAGAAATTTTAGATTTGCGTCCCAGATACTATCCGTCGTGGACAAAGCCCATTTTGAAAGTCCCACTGTTGAATGAAGTAATTACGTGGAATCTCGCTGTCATAATGAGACGTAAATAAATGGCTGATATAGACTATTATGAACTCGCAAATAGGGTAAATTTAAAGTCTGTCCATGTCTTAGGCTGGAGAGATTTAGACGACGCCGAAGCCGGGGGGTCTGAGCTTCATGCTCACGAAATACTTAGGCGATTTGCCGATCATGGCTTGGCTGTGAGTATGCGTACTTCGGTGGCATACGGTCATTCTAAGTATCAGCAGAGGTCTGGTTATTCGGTGAGCAGAAAAGGTAGTCGATATACGGTATTTTTTAGGAGTGCTGCCAGTTGGATCGTGCATGAAGATAAGCGAAGCCAGGCACTAATTGAGATATGGAACGGTATGCCATTTTTCTCACCGGTCTGGTCAAATGTGCCTCGGCTGACTATTATTCATCACGTGCATGGGGAGATGTGGCGCTTGGTGTTTAATAATTATTTGGCGACATTGGGTCAACAACTTGAGGAAAAAATTGCGCCACTGTTTTATAAAAAAGAGACAATTCTAACTCCTTCTGAGTCAACTGCCACCGAACTGACCGATAACTTAAAGTTGCCAAAGGAAAATATTCATGTCGTCCACCCCGGAATTGATACAAAGTTCTCGGCAGATCTGTCTTTAAAATCAGAATATCCGCTTGTAATTTCGGTGGGACGTCTTGTTCCCGTTAAGCGACATTTGGAGTTACTTAAGATATTAATGCAGGTCAAAGAGCAGATTGACTCCCTTAAAGTTATAATCGCCGGCGACGGTTACGAGCGCCAAAATCTTATCGACTTCGTCAATGAAAAAAAACTGCAAGATTGGGTCTTATTGCCGGGCAGGATAAGTGACGGGGAGCTGATATCACTGTATAGGTCCGCGTCGTTAATTGTGTCTAATTCCATGCGTGAAGGATGGGGACTTACTCTGGCTGAAGCTGCCGCTTGCGGCACTCCGGCCGTTGCTACTAATATTATCGGACACCGGGATTCCGTAAAAAATGGCCAAACGGGATACCTTGTAGACAGTTCAATTGAATTTGTGGCAAGGGTAACCGAACTTTTAAATAAGCCCGAAGAGTTACTACAGCTCTCTAAAAACGCACAGGTTATGGCTCGCGAGTGTTCATGGGATTTGGTGGCAGATAAGGCAATTGAGCTTTTGGTTAAGGGCTTTATTCAAAAGCATAAAATCTCAATTTAGGTATGAGCTAATCTAGGAGATATTTACCAAAGTACCAAAGGTAGTCAGATTGAAAACTGTCTGTGCGGAAGAAAAAGGCATCTCAACGCAGCCAACACTTTGAGGGAAGCCGTAGCTTGCTCTGATGAATCCGTGTAAAGCATCGCCACCGTTGAAGTAGCTGACCCAAGGTATGTTTGGATCATCATAATGGGTACCGTTGGGATTCACGCCCTTCATGGTTGTCGAAGTATATCGCAGGTATATGGCAAATGTGCCATCGGGGGTTGGCGCGGCGGCAATTCCGGTATTTGCCAACGTTGAAAACGCAACCTGTCCGTTATGCCAGACCTGAACGGTTTCCGGTTGGTTCTTAGTGACCATAACATAGGAGTAGCCAAACGGATTAGTCTTATTTGAAGCCAAATCACTCTGCAGAGCGGTCCATACCTGTTGACCCGCAATACCGTCTATGGATAATCCATTGTAGTATTCAAATGACATTACCGCCGCCTTTGTCATCTCGGTAAAAACACCCGGTTGCCAGAGTGCCTGCAAGCCCGCAGGAACATTTTGGTACTGCCACGCAAATGTATTGGTTGTGGCTGTGTAGGAAAGAGGCAGATATCCCAGTTCAGCAAGATCCTCCTGCAACTGAATTACGGATCCGGGTTGTGTCGTAAAGGTAATTACCTGATTTTGACTTAAGTATTGAGAATTGTCACTCATAATGCCTCCGGGTCCGCCAGGCAGGTTAATCGAAACTTGTGTGAAGGGAGTAAATTCACCCTGAGGCGTAAAAGTTAATCCGTCGGGAGTCGTTACAGACCAAGTTCCCGGGATTGAAGGAGATAGCCACGGCATCGGACTGTTAGGAGCAATACTTTGAGAAAATTGTAGCACGATGGTCGGTGACAGCGCCACATTAGTCGCCCCTGATATAGGAGCAGTTGATACTAAAGTTAAAGGCAACTGCTTAGGAATTACCTGCTGAATTTTGCCCGGTAAATTCTGCGATTGCTTCGACGGCGAATTTGAATTTGCGGAAGCAATCGATTGAGCTCTCCCGGAACTTTCGTTAAAACTAGCCGTTGTGACAAAAACGACCAATAGGGCGACAGATATCAGACAGTATAAAAAAAGTTTCTTCAGCATAATATCAAATAAGGGCAATGAAAACTCAACCTGCAGTACAGTTTAGCGGGAAATTTACTTAAATTTATTTCGATATAATAAAATTCTAATTTACGGTATCAGATGACCTATGGTCCGCTGGATCGACATTTAACTCAATATTTTGCGTTCTTGTAATATAAAATTCGAATAGGTGAAATATAACTAACGAAATGACTGCAAACCAAGCTAAGAAGTTAGCCAACTCATAGCTGGAAGGCCAACTGTCACCGGCAACCGCCG
>DAIDJA010000148.1 GCA_027451605.1 Acidimicrobiales bacterium | reverse complement strand
TACCACGCCTATAGTCAAGGCGCCGGCCTCTTTTGCTATCTCGGCGACAACGGGAGCAGCTCCGGTTCCCGTTCCACCGCCTTCACCTGCAGTTACAAATACCAGATCAGCTCCGTTTAGTACATCTTTTAATTCTTCCAAATGTTCCTTGGCGGCATTTTCGCCCACCGCCGGATCGCTACCGGCTCCGAGCCCTCTGGTCAGCTTTCTGCCGATATCCAATCTAACTGAGGCATCCGATGCCTGAAGTGCCTGTACGTCAGTATTAACGGCGATAAACTCAACATTTTGAAGACCTGCCGCGATCATGCGGTTTACGGCATTAACTCCGCCACCGCCTACTCCGACAACTTTAATTACCGCTATAAAATTCTGAGTTCCTGATATGCTCATTTGAAGCCTCTGCCTCCCCGGATTCCTTTAAAATTCCTAAATGTTAAACCTAAACAACTGCCATAAGTTTAATCTTAACCATTACGACTATTTACTATACTACTTGACGTCACCACAGGCGAATTTGGAATACTCACATCAACTGTCTGATTTGGCAACAGCGATCCGTGGTTCACAATTGCCAGAGCTTCCAAAAGTTTTTGTCTTATATCACTCGCAGATCCCAAATATATAGTGTTATTTGATCCTAACACAACCGAAATCGAATTGTCGCTTTCAACAATCTCTTTGGTGGCAATCGGACCCAGTATGCTTGGTACAATTTTAGCAACATTTAAAGCTCCGATATCAAAAGCTCCCAGGTTTTGACCCGGAATTAGATGCGAACCCAAATTGTCAATTTCAAGCAAATTTGGAATGGCCTGGGATTGTATTTGAAGAATTCTGCCGTATTCGTCCACCAGGGCAAATCCCGCCTTCCCCATATTTATCTGACCGATTTCGGTCCTGTCTTTAATGGTTATGATTATTTGGTTGGGCCAATTTTTTTCAATTTGATCGCTCAATACCCATGGGAGATTTTGTATATCTTTTTGAACCTGACCATAGTTAAGTAAAAAAAGCTGAGGTTTCTGCTGATACAAGTTTGCAGCCTGAAGTACTTGAGTATCGGATTCATGCTGATTACCTTGAACCACAATATCTGTCACTTGAGTTATGGGCGAATAAACGACTACTATAAACACTATTAAAGCCAATATCATGACCGCAAGGGCAATCACAAAAATAAGCCTCTTCTTATTTTTCTGCTTAATAACTTCTGATCTGCGCTCCCTGATCTTAGGGTGAATTCTGGGTCTTCTCTGTTGTATTTTGTTTCGGGATTTAGTTTTGTCGGCCATCAACTAAATCCAATCAGCTTTAGCTCGGTCTTAAGTTCAATCCCGGTAGCCTTCATAACAGTTTCGCGCAAATAACAGATAAGTTCGAAAACATCATTCGCCCTTCCATTCTTATCGGCTTGAATAAAATTGCCATGCTTATAAGACACTTCGGCGGTTCCCAGCCGATATTGCTTTAAGCCCAACTCCTCTATTATCATTCCGGCGGACTTATCGGCGGGATTTACAAAAATCGACCCGGCATTTTGCCCTCCGGGTTGATTCTCACGTCGCCATTTTACAATAGCGTCAATCTCGGATTTTAGTTCTTCGGGTTCTCCGTAACCCAATTTATGTTTGGCCCACAGTACCACCTGAGTATCGGTTAAATTGGAGGTCCGATATCCCAGGTTAAGATCGCCTGAAGCCTTAACTAAAGCTTGCCTTTTGGACAAATCAAAGACCCCGACTTCAACCAAAGAATTCGACGTCTCCGATCCGTGTCCTCCGGCATTGGTTTTAATGGAGCCACCGATTGTTCCCGGTATCCCGACGGCCCACTGAAATCCCGCAATTCCCGAAGCGGCCAGAGTTCTTGCCATCGCAGGAAGCATTACCGATCCCGAAGCTGTAACTTCGGCGATATATTGGTCAACTTTGAAGGTATCTATTTTCCTGGAACCGTCTTGTGCCATCAAACAGAGCCCCTTAAAACCTTCGTCTGCTATTAAAACATTAGACCCGGCTCCCAATACAAATATAGGGACCTCAAATTCGGCAGTTAATTCAGCCACTGCCTCCAACTCTTCTATATTTTCATAAAAAAAAGCTACCGCGGCGTCCCCTCCTACACGATAGGTGGTCTTGGATCCGATATTGTAATTAGCGGTAACCCTTGTTGGATAGAGTCCACGAAGAGCCAAATACAGTTCATTAAGGCCGGAAGTCAAACCGGCAGAATCCCCTTTAATCACTTTATCTCATAACCGATTTATCACGAGTGCCACTGTGGCAGAACATCACATATTTGAACTCGTTTGATAAGACTAAACCTAAATGTGCATGTAAAACTCTTGAATCGTACATTATCGGTCTATTCCATCAATTCCATTAACTCGTCGGGCAACGTCGTCAAATCACCGGCGCTTAAGGTAATTACAATGTCGTCTTCTCTTATGTCATTAAGTAAGGTGCGGGTGAGTTGAACCCTGGAACTCACATAACTTACCTCGGTCTGGGATTTTAATTTATTCAAATGCTCTTTTACGACATCATATACCAACTCCCCGCTCACTCCGGGAATCGGTTGTTCGCCCGAGGCATAGATATCGGTAATATACACCTTGTCGGCTGAATCAAATGCCGATGCGAAATCTTTGTAGATAGTCTTAACCCGAGTGTAACGATGGGGCTGGAATACTGCAATTATTCTCTTCTTATTAAGCTGTTTGGCGGCATTCAAAGTGGGTCGTATTTCACCGGGGAGATGGGCATAGTCATCTATGAACATAACGTTATTTTTAATACCGCGGAATTCGAATCTTCTTGAAATCCCACCAAAGATTTCAAGGGATTCTTTTATATCCTTTGTCGGAACCTTAAGAATAGATGCAGCCGCAACCGATAGTGCCGAGTTGTATACGTTATGATAACCGTACAACAGGATATTAAAACTTTCAGTTCTGCCCTCCTTCTTATAAATCAGGTCGAACTTCGAGCCCTTAGAGTCAAATACGACATTGTCTATTCTAAAGTCGTCGCCTTGATTAAAACCTACCGTATGAACTTCAGAGTCATCCGTTAATAGTTCCAAAATTTCATCGGGTTTATATTCATAGGATTCCGACGTATCCCCGGCAACAACGGCCCTATCTTCGCCCAGCTTAAAACCGGTCCCGATAACTTTTATCTTTGAATCCGATAAAAACTTGCAGAATGCAAGTCTTAGGGAGTTGAAATCGCCGTAATATTCAAGGTGGTCCGGCTCGACTGATGAAACAATACCCATATGGCTCGTTAAATGAAGGAAACTGCCGTCGCTTTCATCGGCCTCCAAAATTAGATAGTCACCCGAATCCCAGCCCGCCGAAGAACCAACCTCATTTATCTCACTTCCCACTATATAAGACGGCGACACACCCGCCTTATGTAAGATCAAAGTCAGGAGAGACGTAATAGTACTTTTACCGTGGGTTCCGGCTACGGCGACAGTCTGTTTCAAATTGGATATTGAGCCCAGAATCTCACCTCTGTGCCGAATAGGTATTGATTTATCGTTTGCGGAAACCAGCTCGATATTGTCTTTTGAAATTGCCGTTGAATATACAACCGCGTCCTTATTGTCTACATGGTCCGCGGCCTGTCCTTTATAAACCCTGATTCCGTTGGATTCCAATTTTTTAAGGATGGAAAGATCTTTAATTTCACTTCCTGTAACAGTATGGCCCGCCTCATTTAAAACCAGAGCCAATGCGCTCATTCCGGTTCCGCCAATTCCGACCACATGAATTTTAAGGGGAACCGAGAGATCCAATTGGGAGTTGGTGCCGACTTTAGGTGAACCGTTCATACTGTTGATTTTAATTTCTTCGCACTTTGGAAATGATTATATCGGCAATTTTATCGCCTGCGTCAACAGCGGCTGCTTTTTTGGCGTTGTTACTCATTGACTCGAGACGATTCGCGTCCTTTAAGAGATCCAGGACAACTGTACTGAGACTATCGACAGTCAGGTCTTTTTGCTCCATAACAATACAGGCCCCCAATTTTTCAACCGTCTTGGCGTTAAAATATTGATGATTTCTGGGAGCATTTGGGAGCGGTATCAATATTGAGGGTATTCCCACTGCTAAAATCTCGGCCATGGTAGACGCTCCCGCCCGGCAGATAATTAAATCCGCAACTTGATAAAGCAAATCCATTCTCGGTTCAAAGCCCTTAAGAAGGTAGTTGTCCGGAGTATCGTTTTCAAGTATTATCTCATTTATTCCGCGATTTCCGGCGATATGATAAACAACAATTTTGGCGGTTTCGTTTCCATGATCACCGGATTTCAAGTTGAGCTTTGCCGCAAGTTCAAGACCAAGGTCATTTAATGCCTTAGCTCCCAATGAACCTCCCATAAGTACAACCGTCTTAGTTGATTCCGATAAAGCGGCTCCGCCGTCTTGAGCCTTATATGCCTCAAGGTCTGTCAATCCGAGTTTGAGAGATATTTCACGAGACATCTCTTTGGTTAGTTTCGCTCTTTTGCCAACGGTGTCGGCTATATCGGATCTGATGGGTATCCCCACAAACACGGACCGGCTCAAGCCCGTTTCCGTAAAACCGTCAGCTACGACCTGAGCAAATCTACTGCCGAAGCGTACCGCAAGACCCGGAGCTTTGTCCAAATTAATTTGTACTATCGGAATCCCATTTAGCTTCGCCCCGATGATTCCCGGAACGCTGGCAAAACCGCCAACGGCAACTACAACATTCGGATTTATTTCTTTGACTTTTTTAAATCCGCCTATAAGAGAACGAAACATTAAAATTATTGCCAGAAACAGATCTTTATTCAGTTTGCGGTTTAAAGGACGATTGTTAAGTTCGTGCAATTTATATTTTGTATCTTGCAACAGCTTTCGGTCCTGACCGTTTTTCGAGCCGAGGAACTCTATATTACCTTCGGGAATACCTTTTCTTACCAATGCCTGACAGACCGCCAAGGCCGGCATTATGTGACCTCCGGTACCTCCGCCGGCAATAAGCACCGTTGCTTTTGACAGATCTTTAGCGGTCATGTCTCCGGCACCCCTTTC
>DAIDJA010000147.1:1393-5092 GCA_027451605.1 Acidimicrobiales bacterium | reverse complement strand
TCTCACTTACAGTTGATGATCAGCTTATCGTATTACAATATCCAACGGCAACATTTATGATTATCGATTAATGAAACTACCCAATAGGGCAACCGATAGATCAAGAAGTGCTTTCATTTTCTTAAATGATTCCCTATAAGTGATTTATATTATTGAAACGGTTTTTGCGTTGCCATTGGCTTTGAATTTTAATACCAAATACAAATTTGCTTATGACTCTTTACAAAATCCAACTTTAAGCATAAAATGAATATCGGGAAGTTAAATCCAACAAAAAAGGAGGCAAAAATGCAGACTCAGATCGTCGGAACGACACTACCGGTTTTAGAAGTTTATCTGGACCCCGGTGAGTCGGTAATATCAGAAGCGGGAGAGCTTTCATGGATGTCTCAGACCATCGCAATGCAGACCTCCACGCACGTAGGTGGTACCGGAGGCGGTTTAAAGGGAATCTTTAAAAGAGCCGTCGGAGGAGGAGGTCTCTTCCTTTCCAGCTATACCGCTCAGCCTCCGGGCGGTATGGTAGCTTTTGCAACAAAGTTACCCGGTCAAATTCTTCCGATTCAGGTAAGTGATCAACAAAACTATATGATTCACAGACACGGTTTTTTATGCGGGACTCCCGGGATTGACATTTCATATGGATTTCAGCAGTCGCTGGGTGCGGGAATCTTCGGCGGCGAGGGATTTGTCCTCCAAAAAATTGCCGGTAACGCCACCGCATGGATTGAACTGGACGGAGAATTGGTAATAAAGACTTTAAACGCCGGCGAATCTATTTTGGTACATCCGGGACACGTAGGTATGTTTACTTTTGGAATGGGATTCACCATATCCACCGTACCGGGAATAGCTAATAAATTCTTTGGAGGGGATGGAATTTTCTTAGCCCTTTTAACCGGACCGGGTACGGTGTGGCTTCAGTCTCTTCCGATTGCAAATTTGGCACATGCCATTTCGCCTTATATTGGTAGCAGCCAGCCGCAGGGTCCGTCATCGAACATTGGATTCGGGAATATGGGATTGGGAAATATTTTGTAACCACAGACTTAAAAAAGAAAACTTTGTATAGTCACAGTAATATTTCAACTCTTTGAACTAAGTATTCAAGAATATCGAAAATCGAGTAAAGATGTTTTTATCAGAAACATGTTTATTCATTGCGCTTAGTTTTTGTCTAATTATCTACTATGAATACCGCTACTACTCCTCTGTAATGTCCATTGACAATAGATGATAGACAAGGTGGCATTTTAAACTTGTCGCTGAATTAAGTGGCGACACTAACTTTCTTTTATCGTTTCTTTTGTGATAAAATTCTCACAAAAGACTTATTGCTTTTTATTGAAAAATATTGATTCGCAAATTAGCCGATTCATTTCAAAAACTGATGTTGTTCTTATCGTAAAGGGGTATAAGATGCAGAAGGTAATTAAAACCAAATTTGTCACACGATCACTTACATTAATCATTTCAGTGTTGGTTTTAAGTGCATGTTCAGCCTCAATACACATATCTAATTCTTCCACTACTTCGACTTCGAGCGATTCTACCGTAAGAACTTCTCCTCTAGTTAATCCGCCCAAAACTGTTAGCTGCGACTCAACCATAAAAACCATAGTTAATGATTTTGTAAATGGGAACCTAAGTGCCAGACAAAGCTACTATAAATCGCTTCCCGGAAATATGCTGTCACCGGCAACCGGTACAATCACACCTTATTACGCTGTAAGTAATATGTTGCGAGCTTCAAATCAATTTGATATGTGCCCGTACGTTACGACATCTTTTGTCACAGAAGAAGTCGGATTAATTGCCAGGATCGGGACAATGGGCTACTCATCGGCTCTAAACCAATTTATCCAACACATGAAATCTCTGAATGCCTCGCAAAAACAGGCACTGGAAAGCCTGATGCTGTCCGGACAACCTCTGAGTAAAAATAATCAAAAGATTTCAAAGATCGACGTAGTTTCAAATAACGGATTAAAAGCAACCGTAAATGCCACTTTCATATCAACTTCTCCCAATGTCAGCGGCTCTACCGTAAACACTTATCGGGTTTTAAAAATATACGGGAGATGGTATGTAACCGAACTTGTAAATGTAAACGTGGGCGGTTCTTCATCATCTTCATCAACACCCACTCAGCCAACCGGAAATTCAGGTCAGACCGTACCGACGCAAGTTTATAATTCAAATGCCAATGTTGCAGACTTGTATATAGAAACGGGTGCCATCTCGCCTCCGGGTGAACTTTTTTATTGGCCTACATATCCTTCGATAATACAACTTGATAACGATGACTGGATAGCCGGGTCAACGTCGGGAAAAGCGATACCTTGGACGCCAACTTCGAGCGGAATTCAGGCAACCGTAACCGAATGGGGATCACTCTGTGGTTCCACTCCAGGCAACAGTTGTATCCACTCCAACGGCACCGGGCTGTTGGTTGCGTCTAATCCGCAAATGTGTAACGTAAATGCAAGTAACTATTCGGGTATGTCCGGCCAAATTATGCAAGCCCGCGTATACGCTAGCTTCAAATTTATCTCTTCCACTGGTTCGACCTACACCTTCACATCACCCTGTAGTTAAGTCCAAGGCCCAAATGTACACATTCCCCCTCAGGCTCCGACGAAATAATCAATCATTTTCGAAGTTTTCAAATCGGATTAATTTCAGCTCCGATTTTCCATATTACATTTAGAGCTCCAACACCGCAGCAGTATTGGGCTTCAAATATAAAACGTCACTTTCATATGAATTGTCGTTGCTATTGGAAAACAACATTTTTCTACCGGCATACCTTACTTCATTGACGTTGTCCGAGAAATTGAGACATACGAGAAGTTTTTGATCAGACGACTCTCGCAGGTACAGCAGGATATCTTTATTCTGAGATTCTATAATATTTAGGGTTCCCGAAAAAGCTGAATTTTGTCTTCTGAGGGACAGTAACTCTTTATATAGGCTCAAGTATGAATTTGGGTTGTCTTGTTGGACCTTAACGTTTACCTCTTTAAAGTTTTGGTTAACCTTTAACCAAGGTGCATCCGAAAAAGTAAATCCGGCGTTCTTAGTGTCATCCCACTGCATAGGAGTACGAACCTCGTCGCGATTTAACCTCTCTTTAATCTTTTTGTTTATGAACTCCGGAATCCAGTAAAAGTAGTCGTGGGCAATCGGATCTTGAGCCATTTTCAGCGGAATATAAGTATTCTCCATTCCGATTTCCTGACCCTGGTATAGAGTAATTACGCCCCTTAAGGTCAACTGCAGCGTTGCTAAATTTCTGGCTTTGTATATGTCCCCATTTAGCCGGTTGATCAATCTGCATCGGTCATGGTTTTCAAATACATAGGTAGGCTGAAGCGGATCGGGGAAAAGATTCTCATATTTTAAAATCTTATTCTTAAAAAATTCTGCACTGTATTTAAAAGTCAAAAACTCAAACAGAAATACCATATCCAATCCGGGTTTTTTAAAGTATCGACTGAATTTATCTTTCAGATTCTTAACGTCATCTCTTGGAAGATCATCGTTAACAATTACAGGATCTTTTCCAAGATAGTTTCTTAGGACATCTCCTGTGCCAAACACCTCGCCAATCAGAACCGCTTCGGGATTAACTTCGTCACATTTGGCGCGCAAGTCATATGCAAGCTCAAAATTTTCTTTTGTGTTTAGCGTATAGCG
>DAIDJA010000147.1:0-1383 GCA_027451605.1 Acidimicrobiales bacterium | reverse complement strand
TATTGGAACGCAGCGCTTCATCTTTCATGATCGCCCCAAATATATCAAGCCTAAAACCGTCAACACCTTTTTTTAGCCAATACTGTATCATCGAAAACATTTCGTTCCTCAGGTCTTGGTTTCTCCAATTTAGATCCGGCTGAAATGGCAAAAAAGTTGCAAAATAGTACCGCTGACGCTGCTTTGACCACTGCCAACCGGACTTTAGTTGAAGGTCGCACCTCCAGTTATTCGGAAATTTCTTTCCGTCTTTTCCTTTCCCGTCTGCAAAAAAATACCAGTCTGACTTAGGATTATCTTTCGACTGATTGGCCTCTATGAACCAGGGGTGTTTGTCGGAAGTATGATTTAGGACCAAATCGAACATCACCTTAAGACCTTTTAGGTGGGCAAAATCGATCAGCTCAAAGATATCGTTAAGTGTACCGTATTCTTCGGCAACATCCAAATAAGATGTAACGTCATACCCAAAATCTTGTTGGGGACTCTTAAAAAATGGAGAGACCCAGACTATATCAACACCGAGATCACTAATATAATCAAGTTTTTGGATGATCCCTCTGATATCACCTATTCCGTCACCGTTTGAATCATAATAAGAGCGGGGATAGACCTGATATATAACTTTATTATGCCACCAAAAAATATTTGATTCTGACATATGAATTTTTAATTACCGTACCTTTATATCTATGAAATGACGAATGCTGTCAAAGACAGTTTTATCCATTTTATCTACCCGTTAGCCCTATCTCCATCGGGACTAATTATCTTTATCGTCAACCTTCACTTCGCATAAGATCTCGCAACTGCCTGTAACCGATAAGTTTTATATCCAATTCTTCCAATTTTGTCTGAATTATTTTGTCTTCTGTAAGCATCTTGAAGTCATCCAATCGCTTTTCATAGTCATCTGCCATACTCCTCAACTCTTTTGAATTTACCGCGGGATGAAAATAGACTTCGGTTACTCCAAAGTTAATATTAGACAGAGCTTGAACTACGGTACTTCGGCTGCCTACGCCGTCAAACACGAATGCAAAGAAGTCGGGAAATATAATACCCTTATCTTCAGCCATTGATCTATAATTAAATCCCAAAAGCTCTTGATGTTCCGCATTTGGCATGCGCAGAGGAAGATTAAATTCAACTGCCATCTGTAGATATAATTTGAAATAATCCTCTCTCAGGTGGAGTGGCCCCATATGAGAATCCAAATGAGTGACGTCTACTCCCCAGTCTATCGCCTGATTAATTTGGGCTCTAAGCTCTTCTTCGACTTCATCCAATTCTGCATTATCGTACAGTTCCGGTACGGATTTGTGGAATCCGCCACCTTGCGTTAACAATGATTTACCCTTGGTTAAAGGTGACCATCTGTAG
>DAIDJA010000146.1 GCA_027451605.1 Acidimicrobiales bacterium | reverse complement strand
CTCCGGCTCGTTCCATTACCTTGGCCCATTCAATATTTGCCTGTTCATCAAACCTTGCTTTGAGTTCTATAAGTACTGCCACCTGTTTTCCGTTTTCTGCGGCCTTTATGAGTGATCTTACGATTGGCGAATCTCCCGAGGTTCGGTATAGGGTCTGCTTAATTGCAAGCACTTTTGGATCAGTGGCAGCACGTTCCACCATTGCTGTAACCGACGTCGTAAAAGACTCATACGGGTGCTGAACCAGAATATTTTTTGACTTGATCGCTTTAAAAAACTCGTGAGCATTGTTATGTTTGCCGATCAAATCAGCTGAAGGAACCGACTTAAAAGGTTTTTGGTGTAAATCGGGCCTATCAATTGAATAAACTGCCATCAATGAATTTAGGTCAAGCAATGACTTTGAGTAATAGACGTCTTCTGCGGAAAGCTCTAACTCTTTTATCAGAAAATCTCTTATGTAGTCGGTAGTACCGTCCTGCAGTTCCAATTTAACAGCACGTCCGAATCTTCTACGCCGTAGTTCCATCTCGACGGCTTCGAGAAGATCATCGGCCTCTTCTTCGACCAGGGTAAGGTCTGCGTTTCTGGTTACCCTAAAGGTGAAATGTGAAAGCACGGCGATGTCGGAAAATAACTCAGGCAGGTGTGCCGCTATAACCTGTTCCATTGCAATAAACCGATTCTTGTCGGGAAGAAGGACAAATCTCTCCAAAACCTCCTGAGGTACCTTTACCCTCGCAAATCGTTGGGATCCTGTTACGGGATCGGCAACGATAATCGCGAGATTTAATGAAAGATTGGAAAGATATGGAAAGGGATGGCTTGGGTCAACTGCAAGTGGCGTTAATACGGGAGCAATTTTGGTGACAAATAAGTTATCCAAATATTCTCTGTCTTTTGAGTCGAGGTCTGAGAAATCCGCTATTTGAATACCGGCTTCATAAAGCGACGGAAGCAACGAGTTGACATAGACATTGTCAACTCTTTCATTTTGTTCGAGTGTTAATTCTCTGATTAATTTAATCTGTTCCAGAGGTGTCAATCCATCGGTAGATCGAGCCCTGATATCTGCTTCCAATTGGTCATATAGACCCGCAACCCTAACCTGAAAGAATTCATCCATACCGGATCCATAGATGGCCAAAAACTTCACTCTTTCCATTAAGGGCAGATTGGTATCTTCGGCCAGATCCAGCAGTCTTTCGGCAAACCGCAACCAGGAAACTTCCCTGTTAAGAAAATGTGATTGATCTATCTTGTAAATAGTTTCCATATATTCTAGGCTAGTCATTTATTAATACAAATATTGCGCTAGCCTATTTTAGTAGGTTTTTATGATAACGACCAGTCCGCCCTCGCTGCATATAAAACAACGAAACCAATTTTTTAAGCGCCGAAGCGAGCTCGGATTAATTCTGCTTGCGAACCTTATAGTAGATTCGGCGTTCGTACTGGTTAACCTGTCACTTCATTCAAAGCTGCCCGGCAACTTACCGCTTTTCATATTTGTAGCTCTATTGATCAGCTTGGCAGCTCACATTGCCAATTGGATTTTAGTTCCTAAAGCAGACGGTGTATTGTTGCCGGTAGTACTTCTGCTTAACGGTATGGGCTATGTTATGATTTATCGCTTGGATGTTTTCAATAAGCGTCCTGAAGCTCCGAATCAGCTACTTTGGACGATTATCGGAATTACCGTTTACATTGCCACTATGGCCGTTGTAAAACGTTCGCGCGACTTGGATCGTTATAGATATCTGCTGCTTCTGGCCTCGATCATACTGTTGGCATCACCGCTTGTTCCCGGCATAGGTGCTGATATAAACGGTGCTCGGCTGTGGGTTATTGTCGCAGGATTTGCATTTCAGCCTGTTGAAATTGCGAAACTAACCCTTACGATCTTCTTTGCATCATATTTTGTTGAAAAACGCGAGTTGCTCACTATTTCAACGCGGCGAATCGGCAACCGTCTGGTTCCGGACCTAAGGCCATTCGGTCCGTTGGCTCTTGCTCTGATACTTGCCCTATTTGCCATTGGGACCGAACATGACGTCGGATTTTCGCTCCTTCTGTTTGTTCTGTTTGTCTCAATGATTTGGCTGGCAACCGGAAAGGTAAGCTATGTCATAGTCGGATTGATCTTATTTGCCCTAGGTACATTCATAGGTTCGCATCTATTGGTTCAGGTAAACGCCAGAATATTCGGATGGCTTCATCCTTTTTCAAACCCTTTCGGTACAATTCCGAATAAACCATCCGGCTATCAGCTAATTCAAGGAATGGTGTCACTTGCTCGAGGCGGCATTGGAGGAAGAGGTTGGGGGCTGGGATTAACCGGAATATACGTACCGGTTCCCCAAAGCGACTATATTTTTGCCGCCTTTGGAGAAGAGTTGGGGCTCTTTGGCTCAACGGCTATTTTAGTAGGCTTCCTTTTGATTATAGGATCCGGTCTTCGAATAGCCGCTATGGCAAGATCGGAGTTTTCCAAACTATTGGCTGCGGGTTTGACAATTTTAATCGGATTTCAGACATTTTTTATTTTGGCCGGAATTGAAAGAGTCTTACCACTTACAGGAATTACGTTACCCTGGATGTCATACGGTGGTTCGTCATTGATATCAAACTACTTCTTACTGGCAGTTCTGATGCGAATCTCATCTGAGGCTAATGACAGAAGTTTGGACGATATTTTAAACACAGCCTAAGAGATACCGGTCTTACCGGCGGCGGAGTTGGCGGTTATGTAGTGACTTTAAACCCAAAATAGCAACTCGATCAAAGCGAAATCCTGGATCTTCATGAAATTGCCTGATTTACGGCAACGCATAATAGTTGCCTTTGGCAAAGTTTCACTAGTCGGTAATGCTTATAAGATGGTGGCATTCCGATCGAGATTATATTTAGTCATTTAAATATGAAAGTTCACCGCAACGGCTATCATTAATCACCAGTTTTAATCAAGGCTAACCAAAAAGAGGTTAATGATTGGGTCCCGGCTTTACTGATTCTTCGCATCTGAGCGAAAATCTTCGTGATTCCTAACCTCCGGCTTGACCAAGTGTTTTCTTGTTGGAGGGGTTGGATCTGAGCCAACGACTTTCGGACTACGAGCGCAGCAATTTCAACTTCCGATTTTGCAAACACATTCTCTTTGCTTCTACGGAGTATCTGAGACTGAAATTTGAAAGGTTTATTTTGTCATTCAGTAAAAATGTAATTCGGATCTGAAATAAGAAACGATTCTTGGGCTGAAACTTCCTGTCGTTTATCAAAAGTTATGAACACCTTCACATCTGACACCAACGCAGTAGCAATATGAATTGCATCTAAACTTCTTGTAGAAGTTGGCGCTACTTTCGATGCTGCGACACGAATTTCTGGAATTATATCGACTAGTTCAAGTATTCTTAAAACATTATTTGCTGCTTTGTAATGTGAATTAGATGCTCCTCTTCGATTAAGAGATCTCAATAATTCAACTTCAGTAATTACTGAGCTAACTACCGTTGATTTCAAAGTATAAATTTTTTTAAATATGTCACTAGCGATTTTATGGTTCACATCATCAGGAGCTAAAAGCGACACCAGTACAGATGTATCAACATAAACTTCGGTCAACTCATTTGGCATCTTTTTTACTGTGAGTTACTTGTCGATGTCGCGCTGCTCCAAAAGTGCACTTCCTAAATCCAATTGTGGAAGACCTTCAATGGCAACTACAATATCGGGGAAAAATTCCCACGAGCCAGGTCTCGTATTCCCGGCATTTCTAAGCTTATAAATTCCTGAATCAATAGGCGGAGGATTCAACGTTGCGACTATTCGTCCGTGATCAGTAATATCTTCGCTTTTTCCGGTTGCCGTAATTCTCCTAATAACTTGCGCCGTATTACGTTGTAACGCACTTATAGAAACACTCATTTTCATATTTTAGCATAATATATTTATTATTATACATATTTTATGTGTTTAAAGTCACTATCATAAATTTAGCAATATTTTAAACTTAATTTGTGATGACCTTCGGGTCATGATCCCGATGTAAGTCGAGAAGAGCGGTGAAACGAGGAAACTCCAAAGCAAAACAAGTACGTTTTTAAACTTTTCACAGTATTTTTCGAATCTAAATTTTATCACAAATCATATGTTTTGTAATAAAATATGAATGTGAAATTCTTTGATTGGAACGAAGAAAAGAATAATGCACTAAAAGACGAACGGAGCATCAGTTTTGAGGAAATACTAGTATCGATTGCTGATGGAATGCTGCTTGATATTATTGAGCACCCAAATCAAAGTGAGTATCCGTGGCAACGAATTTTAGTGGTAGCTGTTAATAATTATGTCTACGTAGTGCCATGTCGAGAAGAAGACGAAATTACTTATTTAATGACGATCTACCCGAGTCGAAAATTCACAAAAACATACCGTATTGAAGGAGAGGTTTAAATGCAATATTTTGAGTTAGATGAAAATGAAGAGAAGGAATTAGGGCAAATTGAAACGTTTTTAAGCGAAGGAAAGTTAAAGTCAATTTCTAAAATTTCAGAGCAAAAAGCTTCGCTCCAAGAAGCTGCCAAAAGAACCTTAAATAAAACCAAAAATATAAATATTAGGATCTCAGAACGAGATTTAACGAAATTAAAAGCGAAAGCAGTTGAAGAAGGTATTCCATATCAATCTCTCGCGACTTCAATTCTTCACAAAGCAGTTCGATAGGTCTGAACAACTATAGGATGTTTGGAGTCTCACCAGACTTTGGATCGCTGGATTCCATGTTAATGAAATGACGAACCACGAACCGATTCACCTGGGAAAAGTGAAGAATCCATTTTATTGATGCGGGGGTTGGATTTGAACCAACGACCTTTGGGTTATGAGTCAGAAGGTTTTGACAGCATGATAATTCAATTAAAAATCATTTGTTTTCAACCAGATACTTATTAATTTTTGATATATATTCCTCGCAATGCATTATATATATAACTACAACATGATAATATATATACTATGAAAAAAACTAGCTTGATAATAGATGAACAAATCGTAGAAAAGGCAAAAGCAATTTTGCACGCTTCAACAATTACAGAAACAATTCACCGGGCTCTGTCTGAAGTCGTTT
>DAIDJA010000145.1 GCA_027451605.1 Acidimicrobiales bacterium | reverse complement strand
CAGTTGACCATGTACGACACGAATTACTCCAACGGTACGACGTATACTTCTGATAGACAACTCTTAAAAGTCGGCGACTACGCAGTTGAATATATGGATCAAATTGTTGCCGCAGTTGAGCGCAAAACTTTTGAGAATTTTATTCAATCTTTGACATCAGGGGATCTTACTTTCTCAATCAGTGAACTTGCTGATCTAGAAAATTCCGCAATAGCAGTTGAAGGCAGGTATTCTCAACTATTTAATCATCAGTATTCCTCGACCTCTTTTTTGCTTGAGTCACTATCCGTAATCGAAGCCAGATATCCGGCGGTTCGTATCATATTCCTTGAAACAAGAAAGCTTGCCGAAGAATGGACCTATAGATTTTTGGGATCTTGCTTGAAACTTAAAATGGGCGAGAAAAAAACTGAAGATCGTTATTGAAAAAGTGCTTTTATAAAAGTATAAAGTTTCAGTCCCCTACGTGGCTTATTTTGACCTGACTGCCGCTCTTATATAATTGAAATATATATTTGGTTTTTCATAGTTAGAAATTGGATGATATTTATAGAGTTTTCCTCAGAAAGTTTGCAAAATAAGTTCAAAAATCAAATTAGGTACATTCGAATAAATTTCCGGCATAAATTCCAGATGCCACTTCTATCAATAAACATCATCTCGCAAAAAACACAAAAGGTCAAGATTTAATGAACAGGATTTCAGACTATATACCTGCAAAAGAATATCTAAAAGCTGAGATCGCTAATGTGCTGTCGGATTTGGGAGTTATTGAAGTCATACCAAAAGTTGAGGTGCCCGCAGATCCTAATTATGGTGATTTTTCGACAAACGTGGCAATGGTCTTGGCTAGGAGGCTTAAAAAAAACCCGAGCGATCTTGCCCAAGATCTAGTCCAAAAACTTCTTGACAAGAAGTTAAGATTCATCAAAGAAATTAATTTTGTATCGCCGGGATTTGTGAATTTTTACCTTAACTATCAGTGGCTTTATGAATTTATCGAATATGTCTATGAATCCGGTCCCGAAAATTTTGCCAAAGTAAATATTGGAAATAACTCATCGGTCCAAATCGAATTTGTTTCAGCTAACCCTACCGGCCCTTTGCATGTGGGAAATGGCTGGTGGGCGGCCTATGGCGATTCGCTTGCCAGACTATTGTCTAGATGTGGTTATCTTGTTTCAAAAGAATATTACGTAAATGATACCGGAGGTCAGATTCGTACTCTCGGAGAGTCTATTTTGGCAAGTAAGAAAAAAATAGAGCCACCCGAAAATGGTTATAGAGGCGAATATATAGATAAATTGGCCCAAGAGTATTCGGGCGTTGATGATATCTATGAAACAGGGAAGTGGGCAGCTGAAATAATTCTGAAAGATATAAAAGACACTCTCCTAAAAATGCATGTTGAATTTGATTCTTGGTACTCTCAAGATCATATAGAACGCGGTGGTGCTGTTGAAGATACTTTGAATGAACTTGAACAAAAGGGTTTGATTTATAAAAAGGATGGCGCAACATTTTTGGCTTCTGAGAAGCTCGGCGATTCAAGAGATAGGGTTTTGATTAAATCAAACGGGGATATTACGTATACCTGCGGAGATATCGCTTATCATCGTGACAAATTTAAGGTGAGGGGGTTCGACAGAGTAATAGATGTCTTCGGGGCTGATCACCACGGACAAGTAGCTTCACTTAAATCCGCTATGACCGCACTCGATATTGATGAAGCTAATCTGGAAATTCAGATCGGACAAATGATATCTTTGGTTGGTGCAAAAATGTCTAAGCGATCTGGCAATTTTGTTAAACTTGATGACTTTTTGGATGATGTCGGCGTTGATGCGGCACGCCTGATGTCGTTAATGAATTCGATTGACCAGGCAACTGTCCTCGACATAGATCTCGTAAAGTCAACTACCATGGATAATCCCGTCTATTATCTCCAATATGCCTACGCCAGAATTTGTTCCATTCAACAAAATGCCTTAAAAGAGAGCCTAAATATTGACGACCTTGCAAATGTTGAGCTCAGTTTACTTACAGACCCTAAAGAGATAGCCTTGTTGAAAATTATAAGTGAATTTGAAGACATTGTCGTCGATGCCGCAAATATGAGGCGGCCCCATAAGATTACTACTTGGGCGCGTCAGCTAGCTTCCGGTTTTCATTCGTTTTATCACGACTGTAAGGTAATAGATTTGAAAAATCCCGATCTGACAATGGCAAGGCTTGCTTTGGTCGAAGTTACCAAAATCTCACTAACGGTAGCTTTGGATTTATTGGGGGTGACTTTACTTGAGCATATGTAATAATTTCGTTTTTCGGTATGCCGGTTCGTTTCAGATCAACAAACAAATGAGGTTGTTCTATGGGGAAGCCTAATCCGCCCATTGATCTTAAACTACTTCCCATGACAGCGGAAGTAGGAGAACTTGGCGAACTTTTTATCGGTTCGGTCGGCGTTTCTGAGTTGGCATCTGAATTCGGTACTCCTTTGTTTGTATATGATGAAGCTCATGTCAAACATAAACTCTTGGAAGCAAAATCGGCTTTTGGGGCAAATGTGGCATATGCCTCCAAAGCCTTCATTTGCAAGTATCTTGTCGGGCTTGTACACGAAGCCGGCATAAAGATAGACGTTTCTACCGGCGGTGAACTATCTCACTGTTTGCTTTCAGGTTTTGATCCCGGCAGAATAGTTTTTCACGGCAATAACAAATCCTCAATGGAATTGACATCGGCAATTTCTGCCGGAGTAGGCGTGATAGTAATCGACAGTTTGGATGAAATTGAAAGAATTGAAAGACTTGCTATCTTGAATCCGGTTTCCGAACCCATTAATGTGATGCTTCGGCTTACCCCCGGGATCGAGGCCCATACACACGAATATATCAGAACTGGTCAACACGATTCGAAGTTTGGATTTTCGATAAATTCTGAAATTGCTCCAATGGCAGTAAACCGAATATTAAATAATGATGCCCTAAAGCTTTTAGGATTTCATTTTCATATAGGCTCTCTGATTTTTAAACTTGACGGATATCTTGAAGCCATTAAAGCAGTGGCGGACTTTATAAAAGACTATAAGATCGAACAGCTTGTTATCGGCGGTGGATTGGGGGTACGGTATTTAAACGATGATCCGGATATTTCCATAACTGCTTGGGCAGAATATATTAAACAAAGCGCCAGGCAATGCGGTATCGATGAGGAAATTGAAATTACCGCAGAGCCGGGACGCTCAATTGTCGCTTCTGCGGCTATCACGGTATATACCGTTGGTACCATTAAGAAAATCAAAGACATAAGAACTTATGTATCCGTAGACGGGGGTATGTCCGATAATCCCCGGCCGGTACTTTATTCAAGCGGATACGAAGCTTTTGTCCCTACGAGAACATTGGCCGACAGACCTATGAAGTGCAGGATTGTGGGCAAGCACTGTGAAAGCGGTGACATTTTGGTCAATGAGGCAATGTTACCCGAAGATACTGCTGTGGGTGATTTATTGGCCACTCCCGTTACCGGAGCTTACGGGTATTCCATGGCATCGAACTACAATAAAGTTCCTCGCCCTTCGGTTGTTTTTGTCCACAACGGAAACGCCAGAGAAGTTGTAAGAAGAGAGACTATGCAAGATCTTATGCGACTGGATCTTTGAAGTTGACTCAGTAACTTTCGGTTAACTGTCAATGCATTGTGCTTTGACATATTTTAAACTTTAAATCTTGTAATCTTTATATAGTGAAAAATCCAATTCGCATAGGCATACTTGGGTGTGGCAATGTCGGTTCGGCATTGGTCTATCTTGTCGCCCAAGAACCCGATGAATTTACCGTAGAGAAAATTGCGGTAAACAGAATTGAAGCGTCGCGTGAACCTCACATCGATATTTCAAAACTAACAGCGGATTCTTCGTCGGTAGTGGTGGATCAGAACGTCGAAATCGTGGTTGAACTAATCGGTGGAATTACGGTGGCAAAGGACCTTATAGAATTGGCCCTTAAAAATAAAAAGCCGGTTGTGACGGCCAATAAAGAGCTAATGGCTAAACACGGCACAGAACTTTTAAGAATTGCGAAAGACAACGGAGTGGACCTCTTGTTCGAAGCTTCGGTCTGCGGTGCGATACCGATTGTCAGGCTGCTTAAAGAATCGTTGGTAGGCGAAGAGATCACAAGAATCGTAGGAATATTAAACGGAACTACCAATTACATTCTTACGAAAATGACCGAAGACAGGCTTGACTTTGAACAGGCATTGCAGATGGCTCAAAAATTAGGTTATGCGGAAAAAGATCCTACCGCGGATATTAAAGGCTATGATGCCGGGGCAAAAGCGGCAATTTTGACTTCCAGTGCCTTTATTACATTCGTTGATCCCGATTCGGTATTTATCGAGGGGATTGCCGATATTACATTACAGGATATTGATTTTGCCATAAAAAATGGAATGGTTATTAAATTAGTAGCCGTCATAGAAAAATTGCGAAATGAAATTTCGTCAGAGTTGCAAATAAGTATAAGAGTTCACCCGATGATGATAAAGATCTCGCATCCGCTGGCATCGGTTCGAAATTCGTACAATGCCGTATTTATAGAAGGTGAAGCAATCGGCGAAATGATGTTGTACGGAAAAGGAGCCGGAGGGCTTCCAACAGCTTCGGCAGTTTTAGGCGACATTTTGGATGCAAAACACAATATGAGTCTTAATACTTTTAATAGATTCGCAGAGCCACGGTTGATTCCGATTTATGACCAAAATAAACTAACCAGCGAGTTTTATATTGCAGTTGACGTTGCCGATGAACCCGGTGTATTGGCTAAAGTCGCGCAGATTTTTGGATCAAACCGTATCTCCATTTCTTCAATGGAGCAAAACGGATTCGGTCAAAATGCCAGATTGGTCTTTTTTACCCATAGTGCTATGGAGGCCGATATGAAAGAAACGGTAAACCAGCTATCAGAGCTCGAGTCTGTTAAAAAAGTCGGTTCGGTCATTAGGGTCATGGTTTAAACGGTAAGTTTAGTAGTGGTTGGAGCTCATATGGACATTAAAGGTTGGAAGGGAATAATTAACGAATACAGGCAACACCTGGATTTCCCCGAAAACGGAAAGGTGGTTACCTTAAATGAGGGTAATACCCCCTTAATTTATGCCCCCAAAC
>DAIDJA010000144.1 GCA_027451605.1 Acidimicrobiales bacterium | reverse complement strand
AGTAGACATAATGTCGTACAGAGGGGCTAGGCGCAGTGCTCCTGAAGTGAGATGTAGGAGCGAAAAGTTTTTGGCGTGCGCATCTCCGTTACCTACCAAGATATGAACAACGAGAGCTCGAAGAAGGTTGGGCAGAGAATCCGGATCGGTGGTGCTAAGGATGGCGGCAATGTTTCTAAGCGATGGGCCTCCCTCTTCTTGGTACTTCTTGCCCGGTGCGTTGCCGGTCGCCTGACAGAAGTCCTCCTGGTGAATTCGCTCCACTTCTCCGTTGACCTCGATGACCCGGTCGTAGCGGGCGACGACGATCACATTAATGTTCCGCATGGTTGCAGTCTCGACTTGCGCTGTCGGGAGCCCTAGATTACGGGCAAAGCGCATGCAGAAGGCTTCGTTCTCGACTGTCTTTGGGAGATCCCGAATCTCGGGCTTAAGAATGTGGGTGGAAGGAGTTCCATCGACCGGGCTTCCCCACCGACCATCGGGGAGCTTGGTGAGCAGAAGCTTCTGCTGGACCCCTGCGAGTGAGACCCGAACCCTTCCGCTAACGCCAAGCGGAACGTTCTTGAGGTTTGCGACAAGATCAGCCACTTCTTCATCAGTTAGCGGCTCGGCTGACGTAGTGGTCGATGGGGGTGGGGCTGGAAACTCATCGGGTTGGATTACAACTGCCCCGGCGCAATCTCGACCGAGGGCCCGAATCAATGCGAAGGTGTCATTGGCTCGAAGACCAAGATCGTCAGCAATTACCCGTCGCGTATCACCTTCGGGAAGCAGTCCATCGAGAAAAGCCTTGACAACTCCCTGTGGATATCGCTGAGGTCGAACCGGCAAAGTCAGGGAGAGAAGCGGCGTTCCGGGTTCATATAGGGAGAGGGCTTCAGGTGTGTACGTGAGGCGCGGTTGACCCGGTCGCTCTTGGTCGATCACCGCGACGCGAGTCCCGTAAAGCCACACGGCGAGTTGCCCCGCCATTACCAATCCGCTTGATCAAGGGTTATGCGTATCCCGAGCTGCTTGAGGATCCGGACGATCCGTCGAAGTTGCTCGGTCTCTTGGCCTCCTTCGAGTCTAGATAGGTAGGAGGGGGTAAGGCCCACCTGATCCGCCAGCTCGGCTTGAGTGATACCAGCCTGTTGGCGATAATAGCGAATTGCAGGCCCGATGGAGGTGCCGGTGTAGATCCTATAGGGCTTTTGCTTGGCTTCCGCATCAATTTTGCTCATATTATCAAGTTTAACATATTCTGCATTAAATGCTAATAACCGCAAGTCTTGCCTAACTTGCATGATTTGCGAATTTCAACATTTAATATCCCACAAGTGCTGTGGAATATTTATCCATGGTTTACGCTGTAGACGTCGATCAAATGGCGCACTTGGAACCCCGAGACCAGTATCGTGTCATTTGACATCATTGTGCGTGACCGCGGACAATATAGGTAACGAATTCGCATATTCGAATGACACATGGGTAGACAAGGAGACTGTATATTTTCTACTTACTCTGGACCATTTTATAGGTGTTTATCGTTCGCAGATTCAACTACAAAGTGCAACGGTAACCAATAAGATTGGTGAGTTGGAATTCATTATTTCTGACTTATACTCCAAGTCATAAGCGCTAGAGCCTTTTTCTGTGATGCGAGTTAACTTATTCGTGGTAAAATTTATAGCGTAAATAAAAATTACGACGCAGGGTGGAGCAGTTTGTCCCAGTCGTTCAGCCACTTGAAAAGCACCGATTGGTGCTGAGGTTCCGGGGGATCAAGCTCGCCACCAGTCGCCGTGCGGAGTCTGATCAGACACGAGTCGTAGCCCGTCAGACCTCCGTAGATCCGGCACCCGAATGTAAGTTCATGAAGCCGCACGCATCTCTCGCGTTTAGGCCGGATCTTGGTAGCGCTCCGATTCAACAGCTGACCGTACGTTGGCTACCGCGGCGGAAAGTTGGCAATCGCTTCGTCCACAACCGCAATGACCGACTGGAGCTGCGATTCGGTTGGCGCCAGCGACAATATGTGGTGTTCACGGGTTCCACCTCCAGCCGGTATTCCGCAATCGACGTCCGCCCCCACACCTTCCGGAGTGTTACTGAAGGTCACCAACGGTTCAAGGGAACACCAGTCGTAGTCGGGTTCAGTTCCGTCAAGCACGGCGACGAACCATGATCTGAGTCTGGGGAGATCCCAGGTGAGCCAAGCTGGCTCTCGATCCCATTTCCACGTTGCGATTCCGTCCGAGGCTAGGACATCGATGCGGAGCCAGTTGGCGTCGTAGTCGTGGTCGTCCGTGGGTGCACGGTCGGGGAATTCATACGCAACTACGCGAAAACGAAATACCTGTCCGGCTGGCCCAGATAGCTCGGCCCAATCAGTCATTTCCGCATCTTCCTAGAGCCGAGGGTGACAAGCTAAATTTCATCGAACATCAATAAATAAAGACTAACTAAAACAATGCAAATTGTGACAAAGAATATTAGGTAAGATTAGTCGTTATACCCTACTACTAATTGTAGGCCAATGGTGATTCGCTCGACTTTAGAAGTGTTAAAATTATTAATTGATCAGCTATTTTATTATGGGATCAAAAGGTCGTTTTGTAATTTTAATTTTGGATTATGCTGTAACAATTCAGCTCGGTTCTTCGTTGTTTGGTTAAATATATCTCAACTTAGATTATCCGGTTTTTAAAATTTAAATCGGCATTTTCTCCCTAGTACTGCAGTTTGTCGATACCGTTCATTTTTTTGCGACGGTGTCCGAATAAAATTAGGAATTAAAATAAAAGAGATCGTAGTCGGAATTAAGATTTATAGACAAATATGATATTAAATATAATTAAAAATCTCAAAGAACGTAAACCTGCCAAAAATATCTCCACCGTGGCTTCAATCGTTGTCGCAGGACTATTTTTAGGAGGGTGTCAAGTGCCGTCATTTGGACTATATCGCGGATCGACAACTCAGGGGCAGGACATATTTAAGATCTTTGTGGGTTTCATAATAGCCTCTCTGATCGTAGGTGGAATTGTGTGGCTTCTTATGTTTTGGGCGATGGTTAGATATCGTCACAAAAAGGGTGATGACAGTATGCCCAAGCAGTTTCACGAAAATCGAATTGTTGAAATAATTTATACGATTATTCCGTTCTTAATTGTCTGCGGGCTTTTCTACTTTACGGTTTTAACTGAAAACAATGTTGATGCGGTAAGCGCCCATCCCTATGTTAATGTTAAGATCACAGCATTTCAGTGGGGTTGGCAGTTTGCCTATACTTTTGATGAGAATGGGACAACAAAGACAGCTCTGGTTTTTGGATCTGATGCTGGAAGTAGTTACTCAACACATAACTTGCCCGTGGCCGTAATGCCTGTGGGTGAGCCAATTAAGATTACTTTGGTTTCAAATGATGTGGTACATGGCTTTTACGTTCCCGCATTTAATTTTTCACGTTACGCACAGCCGGGTTATACGAACTATTTCGATTTGAATATAGTTAAAGCCGGATATTACCCCGGAAGATGTACGCAATATTGCGGGGTTTACCATACGGAGATGTTATTTGGAATTAAAGCGGTGTCGCCGTCGGATTTTGTTCAGTGGATTAATTCGCATCCTGCAGGTGTAAGATCATTGGTCCATGTCGGTTAGGTTTGCTTAAAGGGACTTAGAGGAGATACGATGAAAGTTGAAGCCAGACTTTTGATGGTAATAGCGTTGTTTTTTTTGGTATTGACTTTGGTCTACTCGATATGGTCCAAAGAGTATGCCGGAAGTATCATGCTTGCCGGGTCCGTTTTGCTCGCAGCGGTTCCCGGTTCGTATTACCTGTTCTGGTCTCATCGTATGGATCAAAGGCCCGAAGATCGCGATGATGCTACCTTAAAAGATGGTGCAGGCGTTATAGCTGCATTTCCTGATTCTTCGATTTGGCCATTTGTGTTCGGTGCCGGTGCCGCTTTAATCGGTCTGGGACTGGTATTTGGTATATGGACAGTTCTGGTTGGGGGGTTTATGGTAGTATCGGCGATGGTGGGAGTTGCTACTGAATCAAGACGCGGTGGGCGTATCTAAATTGTATCGCGAGTGAACCTTACATTTTTGGGTCACGCAGGCTTATTTATACGAACAAATTCAGCTACGTTTCTATGTGATCCATGGTTTTATCCGGCATATTTGGATTCTTGGTTTCCTTACCCGTCCAATGACCATATAGAGATTGCTGCCTTGGGGGTTATAGATTACCTTTTCATCTCAAGCTATAGTCAAGATCGGCTTGATATGAAGCTTCTTAATTCCCTGACCAAACAGGTAACGGTACTTATACCCAACTTCAAGTCCGATCGATTGGTTAAAGCCTTTGAAAGTTTGGGTTTTGAAAAGTTTATCTACCTGGATAACGGAACACCGCGTTGGTTGACAGATTCCCTTAAGGTACTTACGGTCATAGACGAATCCAAAATGTTCGGAACAATACCGCGGGCAACGATTGCCATAGATGATTCAAACAATAAGATTTTGATCCAAGACGGACGTATCGACCGGAATCTTTTAGACATTAATAATTTTGGCAGTTACGACCTACATCTTGTTGCAATGTATGATTTTAATTGGTATCCTACAGTTTCAGATACCTTTGATTCCGTTAAGGCCGTTCTAAATAAGCAGATAAGAGAAGACTTCTTAAATGAAATGGTGAATGATATCAAGGCAGTCGGTTCTCGTTACACTCTTGCGTACGGAGGTCCTCCTTGTTTTTTGGAACCCGAAAAGATACGGTTAAATCAATTGGAGGATTTTGGGTCTGCCGGGGCAATATTTGCCGAGATTTTAGAGATTGAATCTATTTTTGAAGAAAATCAAATCAGTTATCTGAGCCTAAAGTATCCCGGTACCGAAGTAGAGCTTTCTAACGATCCACCGATTCTAAAAGATCCATTATCATTGCTACCCGGTTTGGAACAGGCATTTAGCGATCGCCGCGGTTATCTCAGCTCCTATTCTGATAAATTCCACAAATCCTTGCCCATTGCTCAAAATATTGCCCAATTCGAATCCATGCAATTGTCCTTGATCGATCTTGTAAAGAACTTGATTGATCCCATAATCGGAGATCTAAATTTAATAAGGAAAGGTATTAACGCTAGGATTTTGATTGCTACCGATAAAGAGTCGGTAGTGGTGGATCTTTTGAGTCCGGGGATAT
>DAIDJA010000143.1 GCA_027451605.1 Acidimicrobiales bacterium | reverse complement strand
TACCGTCAAAATCACCGTATCAATAACCACAATCTGAGGAGCAAGCTCAGTTACAAGCCAAGATATAAAAAATGCAGGTCCTCTAATTAAGTCAATATCAGGTACCACGAAGGAAATCATCCCAAAAAATAAAATCACGATTCCCACAATAAAAAGTAGCGTTGTCACTAAAATACTCCCATTTAAATTTACTGTTGCAGATTAATGCTTTCTAGTCCTAAAATTTCTCACAAATACAATAGACGCATCTGTTACAACCATCACGATCGCCAAATAAATATAATTTGATTGATTATTAAACAGTGATGGCCAGGAACCTGATCCTCCGTAACCGTGGATCCATTCACCCAGCACGATCCCAAACACTCCCATTGCCAATAGCGTTATCGACACCGCCAAAATCAATATTCTAAAGATACCAAACCGAGAAAATATGAATGAAACCAAACCTGTAATGAAACCGAAGACGGGTTTGATTCCAAATCCCGCCACGATTGCCGATAGGATTCCAAAAACAACCGATGTAACCCAGCTTAGATTATGGCCCGGATAACCTAAAAGTTTTTCGAAACTTAATATAGGTCCGTCTGTTTTAAAAAGCTGAGGTGATATTTTTGTCTTTTTCGATCTCTTTTTATAGATAAGAACTAAAAGGATACTTCCCGCTATACATATAAAAAGTGTTCCAAATGAGATAACCAGGGAGTAGTTTATAGTCTTCTGTGGTACAAAACTCAATTCTATTTCATAAATTTGCTGCTTCGATTGAGGGTTTAAAAGCCATCCATTTGCATAAGCATCAATCAAACTTGGTTGGGAATTTAATGCATTTTTATTTTGGACTGAACCCAGTATTCTTGCCTGCCAGCCGGTTGAAAAATTCTCACCGAGTACAACCCACAAAGGCTTGCCGTATGTGTCAACTTTAATTTTTATATCGGTATTCCCCATCGACAGTAATTTAATGCTACCGGGTACCTTAGTTGTGGTTGCGGGGGTTAAATAGCCAAATGCTTTTGATTTTATCGGCGGTGTTTGAAAAGTATTTAACGAATCAAATTCAATTTGATCAATATTTATTCCGAGTTTAGACCCCAAGGCAGTTTCAACGATATGCTGACCGGTACCAACGTTAATCCCGCCTGCGTCGGGACCACAACCAACTACCCCAAGATATTTTCCTTCCAAAGCCGAATTAACACTACCCACGATATTCAGCCATATGGGTTCTCCATCAATTGAAGCTAAATCATTTCGGCAGTTATAGGGTAGATTTTTGGGAAACTGCGGCACCGCTAGCAAATTGTCGGAGGCGGTATAAGAACCTGTCAAAATAGTCGAAGTTGTGATCTCGTTACTTGGCAAAGATGCCGCATAACCGACATTGAAATGGCTCACCGCAATCGGCAAAGTGGCCGGAGTGGAGCCGTAATAATTTTTTGGGGTCACCGGCCTGACGGCGTCAATCGTCATTCTGATTCTTTTACCGCTCAACGTCGGAAATCTTAAATTAAACGTTAATAAGTTATTTTTAGTTTTGAAAGGAACATTTTTGTTCAATTGAATAACTCTTCTGCCACTTTCTGTACTTATATCAATTTGGGAAGGCAAGCTGTGCATTCCGTCATCGTAGACTGTCAACGTAGCTTCATTAAAACGAATAAATTTGGGACTATCAAATTCAATCCAGCTACCGGGCAAACCTGAAGTCCCGTAAGTTGAAATCCAGGCAGAATTATTATTTCCGGTATCAATCGAACCGGAATAGGCACCGACATCACCTTGAAGTTTTGAACTTGAATTAGTTACGGCAAAATTGGAACCCTCCAATCGGTTGCCATATATAATTGAATTAATCCGAGAATCGGAAACGGAAGAAGATAAGGTAGCGTCTCCGGCTATCAAAAATTTACGAGGTGTCGGCACCGTCATCTGCCTTGTTATATTTACCTCAGGTGACGTTCTTGAAGAACCTTCACCAACCATTTGCCTGCTAAAAATATAAATGAGGCGATCGGTTGAGCTCAAATTTCCAACTGCACTTAATAGGTCGGAAGGAGGTTTTACAACTTCTTTTGCAAAAATATTGTTTATATTTATCTGACTTATGCCGACACTTGAAATCGGGGTAGAATTTGAATTGTGAACACCTGTAATAGTAAACTTTGCGTTGTCAAATTTGGTCTCATTAAAATTAATTACCTGACCGGAGGGAGCTCTAGAGCTTGCATCTAAATCAACAGTGAAAGTTTTAACTTCAGCGGATTTCAGATATAAAGTTATTTTAAGTTTATCTATCCACCGATCCGGGGTTTCAGATAGCATTTGATTTATCCTAATTTTGTTTGAAGTTACCGCACTATTTAGCTTGACGCTTATCCACTGTCCCACCGGATTTCCCAATGCTCCGGTCATCCATGCGGTAGAGAGATGACCATCAAAAGCGCTATAGGGTCTTAGTTCTGGTGCAAATCCATACGGATAGCCGTACGATGAAGCTGTAATGGAATCAACATTTTCATAGAAAACTGTGGTTTTAGTCGAATTTGAAGCATCGGGGAAGATATTAAAATCTGTTTCATTGTTATTCGCATTTGCGAAGCTTTGGCCGGGTGTTTCAATTTCGCCGTTTTGGTCTGCAAATGTAGACCATATTTTTGTCTGCTTACGGTTTGAATCGGTCACTACAAGCGTAGCTCCCTGTTTTGCAAGAGTCCTCAATTGGCTTTTAGTTTTAGACGCAGCATAAAATATCGTCGGATTGTTTTTCAGTAGACCCGCATTTGCAGCTTCTATTACCCCAAGCCCGTCGCCATCTATTATCAGCGGTATCTGAGCGGATTCCAATCTAACGATTGGTCTCGCATTTTTTACCGGAAAATCAACCAAGGGATATTGTCTGTTTACTCCCTCTGAGCCGGTAAGAGTTTGAGGATCAAAATATGGAAGTTGATATGGCGGAAAATCAGTAGTTTTGCTTCCAAAAGTCTTTGGTTGATCAAAACCCGGCGGTAGAGGATCAAGCATACTCATGGTAATCTGAGGCGGAGGTACCTGGTAGCGTTCATAGGCGACGTCATTAGTAATTAACATATCTCCGGCGCTCATCAGCTTCAAAATAGCCGACAATCCGTTTGGATTGAGGTCTGAACGCTGAAACTGATTATCGAGATTATCCAAGAGATTAACACCGTAGTTAGAGCCTAAAGGAACCTGCCTTCGCTCTACGGTTGGTCGGTTAGTTAGTCCGGGTAAGATCGGATCAATGGTAGTACCAAAATTATAGGTTTCAAAAGGTTGTCCCGGTTCCTGCAATACTCTGGTTAAGTTGCTTTTTGAATTGAGATATTTACCGGCCTGAGTCCAATAACTTGGGATCGCACCGCGTGCCATATTGGAAGTCACGGTATCACCTATGAATACTCCCGGTGCATTCAGCATCGTCAATAGTAGCATTAGCACCGTAAATATTCCCCCGGTTCTAATTGATCTCTGCAGTAACAGGCTTGACAATGCGCCCAATAGCATTGCCAATCCCAAAACGACGATAGGAGTTGCTCTGGTAGTGGAACGGAGTGCCAGCCCAAGTTCTGTGGTATTCATATATGTCTCTACTTTTGAACCGATCGGCGAAGGATTGCTAAGGGGATATAGCCCCACACTAATTACCAATCCGACTAATATCAACCCGAGACTTAAACTCTTATATCGCCATTTGATAAAAAGTGCCGATACAATTGCCACAGAAGGAATTACCAATGAAATAAGCAGAAGCCACACCCAACTTTGATATTGAACCGCGGCTTTAACGATAGGGCCGTAAGAGTCCGAGGCATAGAAGTACCAATAACCCAACCCTCTAAAAACTTCTGCCGGAGAAGAGGTGGCACTTATTGCGGTAAGGCTTTCTGAAAGCTTCAAAATATTCACGCCATATGCACCTTCAATAATCAATCCCTCAATCCAATACAGGGAGACCAAAAAAGAGAGAAGTAAGCATTTGACCGATACTGAAATAGCCCTTCGCAAAGTCGTATCGCGAACGACAAGAGAATGTATTACAAGTAATACCGGACCAATTGCAACGTATATAAATGATGTCGCATTAATAGTGCTCGAAATTGCAACTGCGATTGCAAACAGCAGACAATATATATCCTTTCTATCCCGAAGTGCCTTGATAGTAAACCCCATCATCCAGCCAAGCGCAGCCATCGGAAGCAACAGATCTGACATTGAAATTTCGTATTGAAACATATATGGCGACAGCATATAAGCCACGCCCGATAATGTAGAGCCTGCCTTAGAAAGACCGAGGGAACGACAAAAATAAAATACCCCGGACCCTGCCATAAAGTAGACACTTCCAAGCCATAATCTTTGAGCCAAATATACCGGAATATGCAAGAAAGCAAACACGGCATACCACTCGGACATAGGCATCAAAAAGCCTATTATTTGATGAGTAACCGTTCCCATATCTATATTCGGTGACCAAATTGAAGCGGACTGAACCATATACTTTTGCGGATCCAGATAGAGATACTGCTTTGAATCGACAGAAACCAGTCCCGGTTTGGTAAATATGAGCGGGAGGTAACACAAAATTGCCATAAAAAAATATGGCGTCATTCTGGACTTGATTAAAAATTTCAAAAATCTTGAACTGTTAATTTTACTGTACAA
The DNA here is from genome assembly GCA_027451605.1 of Acidimicrobiales bacterium. Classification (GTDB taxonomy): domain Bacteria; phylum Actinomycetota; class Acidimicrobiia; order Acidimicrobiales; family JABEUL01; genus JAJZNL01. The sequence continues at coordinate 554 of DAIDJA010000143.1, read as the reverse complement.
CAAAACCCGCTTAACGATAGGTAGAGACCACACCAAGTTTTGGGTGCGTATTTTTAATTAAATTGTTAAGCAGCCGACAACTTTTCGACCACTTCTACAATAAATTTAGATATAAAAATTAGTTTGCAACTTAAGCAAAGAGGCAATAACATTCCAACAACTGACTAAACAATTAATTCAAAGTCTAGCCTTCAAGGCGTCAACTATCGAATCATCGACCAGCAGATCACCTTGTCCGGTTCCGATAAAAAGATCCGCTTTAAATTTTCCGTGAAAGTCAGAACCGCCGGTAGCCACCAAGTTATGATTCACAGCTAAGGCCGCAAGATCTTTTCGCTGGCCTTGGTCGTATCTTCCGTAATATGATTCGACCCCCGTGAAACCAATTTTGGTTAAACCTTGAAACAATTCGTCTAAAACCGACAGATCGTCTGAAATTGTAAAAGGGTGCGCTAAAACTGCGAGACCACCCGATCTTTTGGCTATATTTACCGCATCATTCAGATTAAGCCTTGCCTTTGGAATATAGGCTTTGCCTCCTACGCCTAAATATT
>DAIDJA010000142.1:2126-5260 GCA_027451605.1 Acidimicrobiales bacterium | reverse complement strand
GTGATCCAAAAGGATAGGTAGGGCCCTCCGCTTTATATTCGACTTCAGACAAAAGCCTTACGCCCGCATGGTCAGCTAATTTGGCAATTTCTTTATAACTGTAAATCCTGTTGCTACAACTAAAAAATCCATCCAACTTTTTAAACTCCACCTGGTCTATGGGACAATTAGTGTATTCGCTTAAAAACTGCTTGATTAAGTCAATTAAATTCAAACAGGCGCTGTTTATCGCAACACCGGCACTTTGAATTGAACGCGATCCAAAAGTACCTACTCCGAATGGGATTACCTTGGTGTCACCTTGAACTACGTCAATATCATCTAAATCCATTCCGGTTACCTGTTTGGCAATTTGAGCAAATGCGGTATGATGACCCTGTCCGTGAGAAAACGTCCCGCATTTGACAATTAATTGCCCCTCTTTTATAAGCTCAGCAGCTCCGTATTCTGTCGCGGGCACACCATGTGTTATTTCGACATACGAACTTATCCCGATACCCATCCGCATATTATTTGAAGAACCGTTTGTCGCAGTTTTCTGCTCTCTTAGCTGAGGTAGGTCAGCCAAATCAGTAAGTCGGCGCAAGCACGTTTCATAGTCCCCACTATCATATACGGCACCGTACTTAGTTTGGTACGGGAATTGATCCGGCCTAACAAAGTTACGGCATCTGAGTTCTACCTTGTCCATATTTATCGATCGGGCAAACTTATCTACAATACGTTCAATTGCATAAGCGGCCTCCGGTCGACCGGCGCCTCTATATGCAACTACAGGATTAGTATTAGTTATCACGGATTTGGACTGATAGTTTACATTGGCGATGTCATAAGTACCGCTTGTCATGTAACGTGTAAAAATTGGAAGAAAAGCAGCGGTAAGAGGATAAGCTCCACAATCCTGAATAACTTCTAAACTGTAATGGGTAAACTTTCCGTCTCTGGTTCCACCCAATTTTGCTGTTTGAATCTGTCCTCGTCCATGACCTAAAGCCATCATGGATTCTGATCTTCCTTCAACCCACTTGAGAGTTCGGTTCAATTTATAAGACAGATAGGCCACCAATATCTCTTCCGGATATACCGAAATTTTTGCTCCAAATCCGCCTCCGACATCACCTGCGATAACCCGAATAAAATCTTCTTTTACGCCCAAGATTTTGGTGACGGTGTCCTTGACCCCGTGTGGCGCCTGGGTTGAGATGTATATCCGAAGCTCTTCGGAAGATGGTTTTACCAAAATTGCACGACCTTCCAGTGGGCAAGGTGCTACCTTGGGAATAATATATCTTTCTTCAACGACCACTTCGCAGTCAGAAAAAAACTTTGTCTCATCAAAATCTTCCGATATATTTTGTGAGGCAATATTGCTTTTGGCCCCTTCGAAAAGCAGATTTTTGGTACCCAATGATTCGATGGGATCGATAATCGGATCCATGTACTCTATTTCAATGTCGATCAACTCAGCAGCCGCCGCGGCCTGTGACTTTGATTTTGCAATTACTACGGCAATCGGCTCCCCAACATATCTAACCCTTAACGAAGGAAGTAGCTCCCGCACCATCGCCTGATCCACTATTCTTGCCGGTAATATAGGCTTCAGATCAATGTCTTTTGAAGTTATGACAGCTATGACTCCCTCGGAGAGTTTGGCATTTTCGATACCGATATTTTTAATAATACCGTTTGCAACATACGAACGCACAAAATAAACATGGAACAAGTCTTCAAACTCTAAATCTGCTACATATATTCCGCCTTGGGTTAATAGCCTCCTGTCTTCAAGACGAACAAAATCGTTAAAACCTACCTGCGGAAGGTCCAATTTAGACTGAAAATCAATTGTCATTTCCAAAATTCAAGTCTGGATATTAGTCTTGAAAAAAAATTCCCTCCGGGATCATTCTTGTTAGAAGTTGAGACAGATCCGTTCGGACCCAGATGAGTGGGTATCGGAGGTATCGGGCTTACCGAAGAGTTGCTTGGCAGTATCACATAGGGTTGCTCCCCCTGTTTAACAAGACCGTATCGCTGCCTGGCTATCTTTTCGATCTGGGACGGGGTATTAAGCTGATTTATTTGTCGGTTAAGTTGCTCGTTTGATTTTTGAAGCTGAGTTTGTGTTGTTTCCAATGCCACCAGTGACCGATTCTCATTATACAATCTGTTAAATGGAAATTCCAAACCAAAAAAGACCAAAATCGCAATAAAAATTAATAAAAAGACGGGTCTTTTTTTTGTACGCAACTTACGAGTTCGCTTCTTTGTGTGCGAAATTCGCTTTCTATCGGCTGATTTTTCTGAGGATGCCTTAGTATTCACTTATTTAAAATAGCATTAAATGCGGCTCCACCCTTATAAACGGCGGAGTTGCCCAATTCTTCTTCGATTCTGATCAGTTGATTATATTTGGCTACCCTTTCCGTACGACAGGGAGCACCTGTCTTAATCTGACCGGTATTGAAGGCAACCGCAAGATCGGCAATGGTGGAATCTTCTGTCTCTCCTGACCTGTGAGACATTACCGTAGTATATCCCGCTGATTTTGCCATCTCAATTGACGACATTGTCTCGGTCAAAGATCCGATCTGATTAACCTTAATTAATATAGAATTAGCGACTCCTTTTGAAATTCCTTCATATAATCTCTGCGTATTCGTAACAAAGAGGTCATCGCCAACCAACTGAACCCTAGAACCCAATGCATCGGTTAGCTGTTTCCAGCCATCCCAATCTTCTTCATGCATACCATCTTCGATGGAGATTATCGGGTATCTATCCACCAGCTTGACCCAATAGTCCACCATATCCGAAGAAGTCAGAGGTTTGTCATTGTCGCTTAAGTGATAAAAGCCCTCGGAGAAAAATTCAGAGGCAGCCGGATCCAGAGCTATAGATATATCTTTTCCCGGGACCAGCCCAACCTTCTCTATCGCTTCAACCAAAAGTACTACCGCTTTTTCGTTTGATTCAAGATCCGGAGCGAAGCCTCCTTCGTCTCCGACTCCGGTAGATAACCCCGCCGACTTTATAATAGATTTTAAACAATGATATGTTTCAGCCCCCCACATAAGAGCCTCGCTAAAGCTTGCGGCCCCTATCGGAGCTATCATGAACTCCTGCAAATCTACCTT
>DAIDJA010000142.1:0-2116 GCA_027451605.1 Acidimicrobiales bacterium | reverse complement strand
CATGTGCTCCTCCGTTTAATACATTCATTAAAGGTACCGGCAGTACCGATGCTCCGATACCGCCAACATACCGATAGAGCGGGAGATCCGCTTCGATTGCCGACGCCTTAGCCGCTGCCAAAGAAACTCCCAATATTGCATTGGCTCCCAAGCGCGATTTATTTGGGGTGCCGTCCAATTCCAGCAAACCACCATCAAGACCCACTTGATCAAAACTTTCACGCCCGATAATGTAATTTCGTATTTCGGTATTTACGTTACCGACGGCAGTCTTAACTCCTTTGCCCCCATATCTCTTGTCATTATCACGAAGTTCAACGGCCTCGTGACTGCCCGTTGATGCCCCTGAAGGTACACCGGCCCTTCCCGTGATCCCGGTTTCGAGCATCACATCGACTTCCACCGTCGGATTCCCTCTGGAATCCAGTATTTCTCTACCTTTGACGTCAACTATAACCGACATATTTTTTCATTCCATTCAGAAAACAGGCTTATATCAAAATTATCAAACTAAACACCTTAGATAGTGGATATATAAGGCTAAAATTAGAAGTTCAACGCTCACCGGTAATAACAAAATCAGCGTCGTATATAAATATAATAGGTCATTTCTGATTATAAATTTACTTCAAAATCAGATTTAATAAAATTATTGTTCTATCGTAACTAAGTGATCAAACAAACTTAAGTGATTAAACAAACTGTAATTTTATTTTAGTTTAACCGATTATCTTTCCTGTCTTTATCTGAGCCAGGATCGACATCGCCTACAAAATAATCAAAAGTCAAGCAAACGGATTAAATACGAAAGATTTAGTGGAGTCCCATGGGCATAGCAGTGTCAGTAGGTGCATCAGAGTCTGTGTCAGGAGTTTTTCCGTTAGTTATATCCGATTTCCCATTACCGGAAATTGCCGGGTATTTTCTCAACTTTATCTCTTTTATGAAAAGAGTTAAAACAAAGGTCACCACAGCAAATGGAATCCCGACAACAAATACCTTGTCAACCGAATGGGAAAACGCTTGGATCAAACCGTTCTTAATATTAGGTGGCATTGACTTTAACTGATTTGGAGTAAAACTTAACGTTTGTGAGGCGGAAATCTTTGCCTTCTTTAATGTAGCTTGCGGAAGAAACTTAGGTAGCCAAACATTAAGCTGACTAACCAACACTGTGCCGAATATTGCAGTACCGAATGACCCGCCAAGTGACCTAAAGAAACTTACCAGTCCCGTCGATGTGCCGATATCTTTAATGTCAACTGCGTTTTGTGTCGCCAAAATCATATTCTGCATCATCAGACCTACACCAAAACCGACCATGACCATACCCACGCTTAATTCCAAGAAAGATGTAGTGGCCGTTATAGTAGTTAAATAGATCATACCTGCCGTTAAAAATAGTCCTCCTATGATGGGAAACATCTTATATCTTCCCATCCGAGTTACCAACTGACCGCTTCCTATTGACGCTACGAGTACACCTACCATTAAAGGAATCAATTCGAGTCCCGAAATTGTGGCCGATGCACCTTTAACCAGTTGAAGGTAAAGAGGCAGGAAAATGATGCTTCCAAACATTGCCATTCCCATCAGGAATGTTATAGCAGACGAAAAACTAAAAATTGAATTTTTGAATAACCGCAGCGGCACAAACGGCTCGGCAACTTTTGTCTCAATAAATATAAAAATAATAAGTAAGACTAAACTTGCCGCAATTGTTGAAATTATTTCGGTGGAACCCCAAGGATAGGTTATTCCTCCCCAAACTAATGCCAACAAAAGTAAAACGACACTTGCGGTCAAGACAGCAGCACCCAAATAATCGATTTTGTGGTCACGTCTTTTAAAGGGAAGATTTAATACTGACGAAGTCACTATTAATGCAATTATTCCGATAGGTACGTTTACATAAAATACCCACCTCCATGACAAATTGTCCACGAAAAACCCACCAATCAGCGGACCAGCCACTGACGCAAATCCGAAGGTCGCTTGCCGAAACTCCGGCGGAGACGCCACAATCAAGGTGAGTGAGCCGAAACGCTTCGGTCCCGGACGTGAGGGCCTGTTCATGTCGCGCCCGTGGGGAATGCTGGCGAGTGTCGTCGCGTCG
>DAIDJA010000141.1 GCA_027451605.1 Acidimicrobiales bacterium | reverse complement strand
ATACATTTATCGCCCTGACAATGTCTTTATTAATCTTTCCGACCAACACCATAGAGGCAATCTCCAATGTTTCTCGATCGGTAACACGCTGTCCGTTTACAAAAGAAGGCTCTTTGCCCAATCTTTTCATCATCTCGCCGATCTGCGGACCGCCACCGTGAACCACGACCGGATGCATACCTACCGAACGCAAAAGAACTATATCGTTTGCGAAAGATGCCAACGGATCTGAGTTATTTTCATCTTTACCCGAGAGCAGAAGGTCGGCATCCCTACTAAAAAATGCATTGCCCCCATACTTTACCACCACAACCTTATTTTTCCATTTCTGAATGTATGGCAGGGCTTCAAGTAAAATACCGACAGACTGACTGGGGCTAAAACTTCGACCCACAGAGATATCAGATTGTTTATTTGTCATTTCCGTCATGATGTCTTTCGATTCTCGTCTATGTAGCCATGAGATATATCACAAAATATCATGCTGTGAACGGACGCCCCCAGGTTCAAGTTAACGCCGATAGCTATTTCGTCATTTTGCATGTATTCAGCTAAACCTTTAATATCATGTGCTGCGGCTACACCACCGTCTGCGACAAGATAGTCTCCATAACTTATTTGTACTTTGCCGGGATCGATATTTACCCCGGCTGCTCCCAGCTCCGAAATAATTCTACCCCAATACGGATCCCTGCCGTTTAGCGAACACCTAACTAAAACACTTTGCGCCACTTTACGAGCCAACGCCTTTGCCTGATAGGAATCGACGGCACCTTCTATGGTCAAATGGGCCACAACCGTTCCGCCTTCGGCATCTTTAACCATCTGATAGGCTAAAGACTGTAAACCTCGTTTCAATAAGGTGCTAAATTCATCCAAATCTTTAACCGGATATTTTCCGGAAGTCATTATTATAACGGTATCATTGGTAGACATACAGCCGTCCACGAGTATTGAATTAAAACTGTCTTCCACCGCATCATTAAGCGAACTCCTTAGGTGATCGAGCTTAATATCGGCATCAGTGACCACAACGGTTAACATAGTGGCCATAGCAGGAGCCAACATCGCGGCGCCTTTTGCAAATCCCGCAATTTTATATGCCTTTGACTGCGGTTGCACCGAAAAGGTTTTGGCCACGGTATCGGTCGTTAAAATTGCTTCGGCAGCTTCTTTAAAGGCCTCGATGCTGTTTTGGGATTCTTGTTCAAGAGTGACAATTGAATCCAATATTGGCTTCGGATCAAGCGGAATACCGATTAACCCCGTTGAACATACGAGAATATTAGACGTGTCACAACCCATGACTTCCGCCAACTTTATGGCTGAGTCCCGCACGGTTTTAATTCCCTTGGCCCCCGTTGCCGCATTTGCGTTTCCCGAATTAAGAAGTACGGCACTGATCAAACCGCCGGAAGCCGAAAGAGACTCTTTTGAAACAACAACAGGAGCCGCACAGATTTCATTGGTAGTGAAAACAGCTGCGGTCAATACCGGCTTGTTGTCCTCAGTTTTAACCAGGGAGAGATCTTTTGCCGGTGAACTTTTTATCCCACAATGAATTCCGTTAAATTCGAAGCCGTCGGGTAAACCTACTTCATCCAAAATCATTGCGCCCTGCTTATCCAAACCTGTCATATCAAAATCCTAAGTTCTCTTGAAAACCAAAAATTGCATTTGCGCACTGAACTGCCTGTCCGGAAGCGCCCTTCATCAGATTATCGATTGCCGATATCACTATACCGGTATTGGTCTTTTCGTCCAAAGTAACGTAAACGGCGGCATAATTAGTGTTGCAAATTGATTTCAAGTCGGGAGGCTGTTCACAAACTTTGACAAAACATTCATCATTGTAGGCTTTATATAGGACATCAGTCAGTTGCTTTGCGTCAATTCCGTCGTCCACGCTAAAGTAACACGTTGCCAATATCCCACGATCAATAGGCAGAAGGTGTGGTGTAAATAAAACGTCCCTTCCGCAAACTTGTTCAATTTCGGGACGATGCCGATGATTCAAAAGACCGTAAACCGAAAAATTTTCGTTAACGGCGGTAAACTGAGTAGTTGCGGTTAATTTTTTACCTGCACCCGTTACTCCCGATGCACAGTCAGCGATTATAAGGCCTTTGTTTGCTATGGAATGTGAAATAAAAGGGAACACCGCCAAACTTACGGCGGTCACATAACAGCCGGCTGCTGCCACTAATTGAGCGCCGTATAGCCCGTTTCTGTTGACTTCGGGTAGCCCGAAAACCGACTGTTTCAACCAACCGGGGTTCGGGTGTTCAAAGCCATAATATTTATCGTAAAGTTTGGAATCTTTAAGCCTAAAATCAGCACTCAAATCCACAATATGAGAAACTCCGAACTTCTCAAACAGATCCGGAATTAATTTGGCAGAAGTATTATGAGGCAGTGCCATAAACACAAGATCCAAACCTGCAAAATTATCCGGACTCAGATCCACCAACCCGAGGTCGGACTCAATATTGAATAAATTCGGAACGGCAGACAATAGATTAATACCCGCAGATGACTGCGAACCGACTGCCCTCAGTTCAAACTCAGGGTGGTTGTTTAAGATTTTAATTAGTTCCACACCGGTAAAACCGGTGCCGCCCATAATCCCAACTGATTTGCTCATGATATTATATTAGCACATATTATTACATTGATTTGCATATTTATGCATAAACCAAGTAATTATTTACTCTCCGATCGCCTCTTTAAAGGTCCGAACAAAATTAAATACTTTTTTGTTCAATTCAATATCACCCGCATTATCCAGTATTAATTTCACCAAAGCCGAACCAACAACTACTCCGTCGCTGTATTTTGATGCCTCTTTTGCTTGGTTGGGACTTGAAATACCGACTCCCACCAAAACGGGCTTGTCGGTCACTGATTTAATTTTCTCAACGTTATCGATTGCTTCTGGCATTAAAGTCTCTCTTATGCCGGTAATTCCCATTAACCCAAGTGCGTAAATAAATCCCGTAGATATTTCTGCGATCTCAGCTGCCCGGGTCAGTGGTGTCGACGGTGCTATCAACAATATATTGTCAAGCATATTTGTAGAAGACTCTGCGCGCCATGGTTCCAACTCTTCTACGGTCAAATCCGGAACAATCGATCCCGAAATACCCAGTTCTGCCAGGTCGCATGCGGTCTTTGCCAACCCCCTGGCCAATATTAAGTTATAGTAAGTCATAACCACCAGGGGGACATCAACCTTTTCCGTTAAAATACGTAGTTCGTCAAAGATCTTTTGCGTATTGTAACCGGCATCTAGGGCAGTTTTGCAAGCCATCTGAATTATTTTGCCGTCGATCATGGGATCCGAAAAAGGAAGTCCGATCTCAACTGCGTCCGCACCTGCATCGGCTAAACAAATAACCAAATCCGACCACTTATCGCTTATCCCGGCGGTAACATAGGGAACCAGTAGCTTCTGGCCTGCAGCTTTCTTTTGTGTCAACGTCGATAAATTCATTGAGTAACCCATGGTCTTTTGTTTAATGAAATTATTTGCAGAATAAACATAGTGACAATTATCAGTTTAGGTATTTTTCAATTCCCGCAAAATTGTAAGAACCTGCTGAACGTCTTTGTCACCCCTGCCAGAAAGCGTTAAAAGGACGCTTTCCCCTTTACCTATCTCGCCTGCCCCCGCAGCTCCCATAATCCACGCCAAACCGTGTGCGCTTTCAAGAGCGGGAATAATGCCTTCATGTTTTGAAAGCATCAAAAAAGCCTTCAATACTTCTTCATCATTAGCAGATACATATCGTGCCCTTTTGGTTTCCTGCAGATATGCATGCTCAGGTCCCACCCCCGGATAATCTAGTCCCGCTGAAATAGAATGGGCCTCGTTAATCTGTCCTGATTCGTCCTGAAGGAGTTTGGAACTCATCCCGTGTACCACACCTGATCTTCCGTGAGAAAGTGCCGCACCGCCAGCCGCTTCCACGCCGACAAGTTTGGAATCAGTCTTGATAAAACCGGCAAACGTACCGGCAGCATTGGATCCCCCCCCGACGCAAGCTACCACGTAGTCAGGTTCTCCTCCGACAAGTTCGCTGTATTGAACCCTTGCTTCGTTACCCAAAATGCTTTGGAACTCACGTACCATGTAGGGAAACGGGTGAGGTCCCATTACTGAACCCAGGCAGTAATGAGTCGTATCAACCCGCGAAACCCACTCGCGCATAGCTTCATTCACGGCATCTTTTAGGGTTTTGGAGCCCGAGGTCACTTCTTGAACTTCGGAACCCAATAACTGCATTCTAAATACGTTTAATTCCTGACGCCTTGCGTCAATTTCACCCATATAAACTTTGCATCCCAACCCAAAAAGCGCAGCTGCCGTAGCGGTAGCTACACCGTGCTGACCGGCACCGGTTTCGGCAATTAAATTTATCTTTCCCATTTTTTTTGCCAACAGAGCCTGACCGATGACGTTGTTAATTTTGTGGCTTCCTGTATGCGTCAGATCCTCACGCTTAAGATAAAGCTTAATTCCAAGCATCTCGGAGACATTTGCACAAAAAGTAATGGGAGTTGGTCTTCCGCCGTATGACTGTAATATATTCAAATATTCATCTTTGAATTCTTTGCTGTGCCAATGGTGATTAAATGCCTGCTCAAGCTCCGTGCAGGCATTTACCAAAGATTCCGGAACGAATCTCCCGCCATATTCGCCGAATTTTCCTTTTGCGTCTGGAACTATCGGATCATATGATTCAATAAATCTGTTTAAGTCTTCGGACACTACAGTTTAATTTTCCAACCTAAAAGTCGACATCTTTGCTCCAGTCATAAAATACCGTTTTGTCATTGGAACCCACAGAGTCTTCAAATCTTACCGATCGCGCGGCTTCTATGAACTTTTTAACTTTAACGGGATCTTTAATCCCCGGAGCCTTCTCGACTCCGGTTGAAACATCCACGCCCCAGGGCTTGGTGGCCACAATCCCGTCTATTACGTTTTCGGGAGTCAGTCCTCCCGATAGTATAAGTCTGGAGTTGTCCTCAACATCTTCGGCCAAACTCCAGTCAAAGACCTGTCCCGAACCCGGAGCGTGAGAATCCAAAAGAAGTGCATCTGCTCCATATTCGAAAAACTCTCTGACCATCGGCTGACCCGCCTTGAAGGCCTTAATGACGAATTGAACCCGCTGCGCTATCCACTGAGTCTCCTCCTTGGTTTCGTGACCATGTAGCTGAGCTCCGGACAAACCTAATTTATTAACTATCTTTACGACATTTTCTTTTAGCTCGTCTTTA
>DAIDJA010000140.1 GCA_027451605.1 Acidimicrobiales bacterium | reverse complement strand
TCAAGGGGATAAATTCTTTAATTCAATTTTTGGTTTTGATTGCCTCTCTGATATTGGTCATTACAATTACTGGCTCGCTAAGCTTCCCCGATGCTGCCAAGGGATTGTCGAATGAAGCATCAGTCTCAAATCAAAATCAATTACGCCCAACGGGTAAAACACTGATCACGGGTACCGGGATAAATGACAACGTAAAGCCCGGTTATATGAAAGTAACCGTCAACACGGATTCCGAGGTCGGAAAGGTTAATGAAAATGTAATCGGAGTAAATCAACTGTCATATCCGGCTGAAGTACAGCCCATGAAAAATATCGGAATCAGGTATGTAAGAATTGACGCCTCGTTGGAAGGTTCCGTAAATTCAACCGATGTTTATAACTGTAGTACAGGAATATGGTCACCGAAGTTACTGGAACCCAGAATTAAACTCGCTCAAGAAGCCGGGGCTGTTCCGGAACTCATCATCGACTATTCACCTAAGTGCTTAGAGCCTGAAATTAACGGCAGTCCCCCTAATTCCAATTACTATCCGCCGGATTTGGGAACCGATTTGCCTAAATGGGAATCGTTGATTTCTCAGGTCGGCAATTGGGCCATCAAAAACGGTGTTAGGTACTTCGAAGTTTGGAATGAACCGGACTGGACATTTTATACCGGAAATGCCCTTTCTTACAGCCAGCTATACGCAAATACCGTAACTCCTTTGGAGCTACAGGCGAAAGATCAAAATGTTAAAATCTTTGTCGGCGGACCCGCGATGGCCGACGTACTAGATCAAATCGACTCACAGTTTTTGAAAACATTCCTTGGATATATATCACAGAGAAATATACCGCTTAATTTTGTCTCCTGGCATACCTATGCCGATGATCCGAATGCGGGTACGGCTTCATTTTTAAAGAGCGGACTTTGTCTTACCAATCATCTTGAAGCTCCGGGTGTACCGTGTTACTTCACTCCTACTATGAATACGCAGATTTATGCATCTGAAGTCTCAGCGGTCAAGTCGATTCTGAAGAAATATCCGATGTATAAACCCCAGCTTTGGATAGACGAATGGAACTTGAATGCCGAATCGGATCCGAGGCAAAATACCCCCTACGCTTCCGCATTTTTACTGTCGGCAATTGAAAAGGCCGCCTCCGCGGGAATCAGTGTAATGGAATGGTACAACACCGCAGATTATCCACCCGGAAATTATCAGGGATTCGGGCTCTTAAATCAACAGCTGAAGCCGAAGGCCTCCTATTTGGGTTACTTGCTTTGGCATAAAATGACCGGTGATCTATTAAAGACAGATGTGTCACGAAAGACGTCAAATCCCTATCAGCATCCGAGCGCAGTAGCATCGTTAACATCGAATGACACGCTTAACGTATTGGTAAACAACTATGTTTCATATGATGTCACAGGGAACTTTGGCTCCTCTGAAACAGATGCCAATCTGCTTAATTGTAAACTTACGGTAGTCGGACTTAAAGCCGGTGCGACTTATACGGTTAAATATTCGACCATCAGTCTTAAAAATCAAAACTCATTAGTCAGAACTCAAAAAATATTAACCGCATCAGGCGATGGGAAGTTGAATTTAAATATTACAATTCAAGAAGAATCTACAACTATGATCTCAATAGTTAATCCCAAATCTCAATCGGGTCCATCGGATTCATTCCTATTGGTTATGATTGTGGCGCTAATACTGGTAGTAATAAGCGCAGTTTCAGCAATATTTTTGGTTAAAAGAACCAAAAAAGGTTGACAATCTGTACAGGATAGTCTTTATCCGATCGGAGCCGCCGACGTCGAAGTAGCCGATCCAGAACTCGTAGCATTAATTCCGTATGTACAAACCGAAGAGGAGTTATTGGGCCAGCATGACGAATTGGCGGTTCCGATTGTAGACGCATTTCTGATAAGCATTGAATACGGAGGTGCCAGATCAACCCCGTCGGGTTCATTTAAGTATCCGGGATTAGATCCTGCTACTCCTCTGTGCCCATACTGCCACACTATGGTGTTTGTATTCGGATTAATTACAATAACTCTGTCATCGTAGTCGTCGTTGCAAAGGATATAACCGTTTGTCGGAATAGTTTCACACAATGAAGGATGGTTTAGCTGTCCGTCAACAGTCGCGGGAGTATATTTCCATAGGAGCTGACCCTGTTGGTTGAACTTAATTAATTGACCTGCGGTTGAATAATCAACGGTTAAGTAAACCCCGGGTGAAACTTCATTGGTGTCCGAAGGATAAACAATCCCCGGAGGGTGAGTCGACCACAGAATTTGACCCGAAGGAGTCATTTCATCCACCCAGTCTCCGTTAATCTCGGTGATTAAGAAGTTCCCGTCAGTTAATGGAAAGGCACCGTTGGGACTGCCGAACCTGTACGGCGGGTTGTGATAACAGTTGTTGTCAAGCAGACCGATACGTTTGAACGGTACTTGACTGCCAACTTTCAGAAATACAACCGAACAGTTTTTAATGTCGCCGAAAACAACATAGTTGTTTGGTAGCAATAAGGCATCGTCGGGATTATCCACTTGGTTCGGGCCCATTCCCGGAGTCTCAGCGGTACCGTATCTCCAAATGAATTTTTTGGTGGCAATGTTAACCAAAGAAATCATCTGATGATCTTCTTCGGTCACGATCAGGTCTTGACCGTTAGAGGTAAAAAATGCGTCATCAGGCTCATCCAAAGCCATTTGCCAAACGATTTTACCGGCCGGAGTAACAATCAATACCTGGTTGCCGGAGTCATCCGCAATTAATACGTCACTTGGCAAAACCGAGGGATCCGATCCGGCCTTAAGGTTTGGACCCGCAGTTACTGTATTTCCCGCGGGATTTGCAAAAGGCAAACTACCATTTTGACCGGTTGTAGTAGTTATGCCTCCCTTTTGAAGACTTTGGGATGTGGTTGTCGTTGACTTACTTGAATTCGATCCGTGCGACTTAAAAAATACCGCATACACTATGAGAATAAGGAAAATTGCCCCAAGTATGAAAATTAATCCCGACCCGTTTTTGTTTCGATTAGTAGGTGACATGACTTAATAAATTGTAGCGCACGTTAAATTTAGTTTAATTTCACAAAACAGTTTTTATTTAAAGTTTTGCAAACTTTGTGACAAAGTGCTCATTATATTGATCAATCGTCACTATTGGAATTCGATCTAACTTTTTTAGTTGTTTTTGTGATCACGAGTAATGTTACAAAAAATGTGATAGGCATAAAGAGCGCCATTGCGTCAAGCGGCCAATAAGAGCCGAGGGGGGCGGTTTTAAAAATAAGGAACAGAATACAGCCAGCGATAATCAAAGGGATTAACGCATATCCCGCTTTAGATCTCTTTTCAGTTACCAGGAACTTGAGGTCCTTCGAGGATTTGGCTAAGTATTCTGCCGGGGTAATTGCCATAATGCTATTTTAATATTTAACATGCAGTTAAGAACTTCAAAAGTTTACTAATCGATGGAGGTTGTAGATTTTAAGAGAGTAATTTAAGAAAGCAGCCACTTAACTCGTTGGGAATTGACGCGGTCACGAAAGTGTATATAGGAACAATTTAAGACCGATTATATCATATTAAAAAGATTGATTCACTATTTGGAGATTAAATTTTGAGCTCAAAAAAGACGGTACCTTTATTGGAGAAAGCTAACCGTAAGAACAACAAACTTTACTAAATTGACGTTAGCTTAATTTAGTGACCTATAAAGTTCTAACTTCAAACTACCAATAGTTTGAAGTTATTGAGCTTAAAGTTTCGGTTTAAATTCGCGAAACTGTCAGGAAGTTACTTGCCAGTGGGAGTCCACTGTCTTTTGGCCGGCTTAATTACCTTACCGGCCTTGATGCAAGATGTGCATACATTTAACTTTGTGGCTGATCCGTTAATCAGAGCTTTAACCCTCTGAATATTAGGATTCCAACGTTTTTTAGTCCTGGTATGGGAATGGCTGACATTCATTCCAAAGTTTGGGTGTTTTCCGCAAATTTCACAAACTGAAGCCATCGTTAATTACTCCTATTAAAGACCTGTTTCCTGTTGGTATATTATGACCAATCTTAATTTTCCGACAAACTTGACCAAAACCAATTTCGATAATTAGACATTTTATGACTGATCCGGACTAAAAACTTCGCATCAATCTTAATCTCAGTTTAAGATTTCGCTAGCTTTATTTGCCCGGATAAGTTAAACTTAATCTACGTTTTAAATTAAAATACTATATCAATTTAGCAAACTGAGTTTTAAGTTAATCCAGTTCATTTTGTATCTACGGTTTAACTAACTACGGTTTAACTAACTAGGGTTTAACTAGTTTAACTAGTCAGCCCTTAAGCTTAATTGATAATATATAAGTTTTAACGCATATGGTTAAGAGGTATTGTTTGACGTATTGTTTACCCAAGGGCCGTAACAAACCAACTATAATTTTAGCACTTATTTGAGGACGCATTGATAAATAAAATCGACTTTGAAACACTAAACCGTATCGTAAGGGACTTTAGGGACGGGCTTAGGGGAAATCAGGAAATAATAAACAGGCTGAATGTTTACCCGGTTCCTGACGGGGATACCGGCACTAACATGGCTTTGACCCTTGAATCGGTGGTAACTGAAATTGATTCCGTTTCTACGCCTCTGGATATGTTTATTCTGACAAAAGCGATAAGTCACGGTTCGTTAATGGGAGCAAGAGGTAACTCGGGAATCATAATCTCTCAGATACTTAGAGGAATGTCGTCGGTATTTTCCGAAAAGGATGAAGCTTCTTACGAAGATGTGGCCACTGCCATTGAACAAGCTGCTCTGATGGCCAGAAAAGCCGTATTAAGACCCGTTGAAGGAACGATATTGACGGTAGCCACCGCTGCGGCTGAAGCCGGTCTGGCTAGCTGCAAATCCTCAGATGCCAATATGTCAACGGTACTGAATGCGATTTTTTCCGGTGCGGTTTCGGCTCTAAGAATGACTCCCGAGCTACTTCCTGTTTTGGCAGAATCCGGAGTAGTGGATGCCGGCGGTACCGGCCTTATTGAACTTTTCAGGGCCTTTATTAAATGTTGTCTTGATACCGAACCCGATGATATAAACAAGATTCTCCCCGAAAGTGTGCTCCAAGTAGTTTCAAAGGCTTCAGCTAAACCCGACATGAACATAATAAATCACGGAGTTGAGTCCGTGGGTGACCTCAGATATGAAGTTATGTTTATTCTTGAAGCCAATGACGAGTCGATTGAAGCTTTTAAGGATGTATGGGGAGGCATCGGAGATTCAATCGT
>DAIDJA010000139.1 GCA_027451605.1 Acidimicrobiales bacterium | reverse complement strand
GAATTTGAATCAACGAATTTGCTTGAAGGCAATATTGCCACCGAACTTGCCCCACGAGGCGAAGGGGAATTTTGAGGATGTAACTCAATCCAATTTGAACCGTTCCATTCCCACGTATCATTCAAATCCTTGCTACCAAGTCCAAATCCACCGAACAACAAAGTTCTTATATGAGGCTTCTTGTTTTGATTGCCGTTAGTATTTATAGGGGCCAACGAAATAGAGCTAACGGCTCTCGGTGGTGGAGAATTTTGAGGATGTAACTCAATCCAATTTGAACCGTTCCATTCCCACGTGTCACCTAATTCGCCGGAAACTAAATTCAAACTTGTAAGCCCGCCAAATAACATTAATGCGAAATGGTGGTGAGAGCTATTTTGACCTTTAGCGAGATTACCATTACCTAATCCTCCGGTACCATTTTGAGACATTGGTGCTTCGGCCATTGCACTTGCCGCCCTTGGCGAAGGGGAATTTTGAGGATGTAACTCAATCCAATTTGAACCGTTCCATTCCCACGTATCATTCAATGAGACCAATGAATTTGTTGTTCTCTGCTCACCACCAAACAGCAGTAGTTGTTTCGTAGAGGAATCATATGCAATTGAGCTAAAAGCGCGAGGGGAAGGTGAAACCTCCGGCTTTAACTCAGCCCAAGAAGAACCCTTGAAAATCCATGTGCCTCCCAACGCATTCCCTAAGGTATTTACACCCCCAAACATTATTAGTTGCCTTGTGGCGGCATCATATGCACTCGCTGCGCCTTCTCTCACCGATGGACTGGCAATCGGAAGTATTATCTTGTCACTAGTGTTTATCGAATTATAAACCGTCACCCCGATTACAGCCAACACCATAATAGCTACTGACAATACAATTAAAGTACCGAAAGGCAAATTTCCTAGCTTTGCCTTCATTGCCTTCATTATCAACCTCCATAGTGGCAACAAAATGAAATTACTTATTTACTTAAATTTTAAATCCATTCCTTTTTTTTTCAAACTAAGTCACCTTAAAGGTTAATTTAAGCAGCAATTACCACTATATGACGTAATTTAGGGTCTTTTCTAATAATACGGATATCCAGTCCCCAAGAATTGAATCTAAACTGGCTATTGAGCCTACCAAAGACTTGCGATATCATAATATATTCATCGGCTCTTTTATCTCAGATTTTTAGCACCAAAGACGGTTTAAGCATTCTGCCCTTTTGAGTTTTCTAGCTGACATCACATCTATATTTTGGCTTAAACGGACACTTTACCGGAGATATCTTTAATCACAGTAACCTAAATCTATTTGCCTAAATCTATTTATACGTGCTAAGTTCTTGAAGACTTCTGACTTCCATCTTCTCAACCGGATCCGACTTCATTCCGGCTACGGTTGCCATCGCAGCAGAAACCGTAGTTATACATGGTATGCTATAAGCCGAAGAAGCACGTCTGATATAGTCACCGTCTGCCCTAGCTCCGCGGCCCCGAGGTGTGTTGATTATTAATGCGATTTCCCCATTTTTCAGAAGATTTAAAATGTCAACTTCTTCGTAGTCAATATTTACGTTCAGATCGGTATTTTGAGCCATGTTTAGAATGGTTGTTCGCTTGAGTACAACCTTAGATACCGGCACGTCATTTTGTCGGAAGAAATCTGCAGTCCCTTCAGTTGCATAAATATTGAATCCAAGGCCAATGAGCTCTTTGCCAAATACCGCTCCTGCTGTTTTGTCCTTATCGGCCAAGGAAATAAAGACATTGCCTTTAACCGGTATTGCCGATCCCGCCGCCAGCTGACTTTTAGCAAATGCGGCTCCAAATTTGATATCTACCCCCATTACTTCTCCTGTGGATCTCATCTCCGGGCCTAAAAGGGCGTCAACTTCGGGAAATCGATAGAACGGAAGTACAGCCTCTTTGACGGCTACATAAGGGAGATGATACGAAAGGTTTATATTTCCGCTTGGCCCAATCGGCAGTTCATTATCAAGATACCCCAAGTCTTGAATCTCATCGAAAGAAACCCTGCCATCGTCAGTGCGGATATCTTAGCCAAAGGCACATTTATGGCCTTAGAAGTGAACGGAAGAGTTCTGGAGGCTCTTGGGTTAGCCTCAATAACGAAAACCTCCTCCTTCTGAACAGCAAACTGTACATTAATCGGTCCAATTACTTCAAGTTCGTTTGCCAAGCGCACAACTTGGTCTTCGATGACGCATATTACGGATTCCGACAAATTTTGTGTCGGAACGACACATGCGGAATCACCGCTGTGAACCCCCGCTTCTTCGACATGCTCCAAGACCCCCCCAATTATTACGTTACCTTGGGTGTCTCGAATCGCATCTACATCCACCTCAGTTGCATCTTCCAAAAACCTGTCAATAAGCACGGGATGTTCAAATGTGCTATTTTCTTTCAGTGCAACGGCTTCAAAAGTTTCCAACTGTTTCCAAGCGGTCACCAAATCGTCCTCATTGTAAACT
This sequence comes from Acidimicrobiales bacterium, assembly GCA_027451605.1. Taxonomy (GTDB): domain Bacteria; phylum Actinomycetota; class Acidimicrobiia; order Acidimicrobiales; family JABEUL01; genus JAJZNL01. Next base: position 2,856 of record DAIDJA010000139.1, on the reverse strand, counting down.
ATCTCCATTGCCCTGCCACCCAAAACATAACTGGGTCGAATCAGTACCGGGAATCCGATACTTCTTGCAACATTCAAAGCCTCATTCAAGCTCAGAGCCGTTCCTCCCATTGGTTGAGTTATCCCCAGATTGTTGCAAACTTTTGACCACAGATCCCTGTCTTCAGCCCTATCAATCGAATTGGGAGAAGTTCCCAAAATCAATTCAGGTTTAATTGATCCCGCCAGCTTTAGAGGAGTCTGTCCCCCCAATCCCACAATTATTCCCTTCAGCTCACCGTCTTTATCACAGGTAGATTTTTCAGCTTCAATTATATTGTTCAAGTCTTCGACGGTCAGTGGTTCAAAATAAAGTTTCGAAGAAGTGTCATAATCGGTTGAAACTGTTTCGGGATTGCAGTTAACCATAATTGTTTCATATCCGACTTCCTGCAAAGCCATAGAAGCATGAACGCAGCAGTAATCAAATTCAATTCCCTGACCGATTCTGTTGGGTCCCGAACCCAATATCATAATTTTCTTTCTATTGGAATTCACCAATTCGGTTTCATCTTCAAATGTTGCATAAAAATAAGGCGTTGAAGCTTCAAACTCTCCTGCACATGTATCGACAGTTTTAAAGGTAGATTTGATATCTTGTTGTTTAAGCTTTATGGCCACTTCTTCTACCGTGCGGTTAAATATTTTCCCCAATTGAACATTTGAAAAACCTAGGTTCTTTGCCTTTTTTAGCAAGCGTCGATCACATTCTTCTAGGGTCACAGATTTCGCAGCGGTCTCCATCTGTATTCTGAACTCTACGATCTTTTTCATCTGATCCAAAAACCAAACGTCGATTTTCGTAATTGAATAGAGCTCTGACACCGACACCCCCCGGTACAAAAGCTCCCCTATCAAAAATATCCTGTCCGGGGTGGCAATCTCAATCTGAGATTTTAACTCATCGGTTGAGAGCGCTCTATAAGTGTCCTCTCTCGGATCGCAATTCAAGCCGTAGCGATCTTCTTCTTTACTTCTTATGGCTTTTTGCAGTGATTCAGGGAAGGTCCTCCCAATTGCCATTACCTCACCTACGCTTTGCATTCTGGTACCGAGGCTACCGTCTGTGCCGGGTAGTTTTTCAAAGGCGAATCTGGGTATTTTTGTGACAACGTAATCTATCGTTGGTTCGAAGCTGGCGGGAGTAACCTTTGTAATATCATTTAATACCTCGTCCAATCGATAGCCGACTGCGAGCTTTGCGGCAATTTTTGCTATGGGGAATCCGGTAGCCTTTGAAGCCAAAGCAGAACTTCTTGAAACTCTGGGGTTCATTTCGATAACTGTCATTTCTCCGTTATCGGGATTTACCGCAAACTGAATATTGGATCCCCCGGTTTCAACGCCAACCTTTCTTATGATTTTAAAGGCCTGATCCCGCATCTGTTGATATTCAACATCACTGAGGGTCTGTTGTGGCGCAACGGTAATCGAATCTCCAGTGTGAACTCCCATGGGATCCAAATTTTCAATTGAGCATATAATAACGCAGTTATCGGCATTATCTCTCATTACTTCAAGTTCGTATTCCTTATATCCCGCAATGGATTCTTCAATCAAAATCTCATGCACGGGGGAGGAATTAATGCCTTCGGTGGCCAACTTGACAAATGAATCCATGTCTTTGGCAATTCCGGTGCCTGCACCGCCCAGGATAAAGGACGGCCTAATCATAATCGGAAATCCGATTGACGCCGCGATATCAACTGCTGCATCAATCGAAGTCGCTATTGCCGATCTGCAAACTTTAAGGCCGATCTCCTCCATGGCCTTCTTAAAGACGTCTCTGTTCTCGGCACATTCTATGGATTTTGCGTTCGCACCTATTAACTCTACCGAATTTTCCTCCAAAAAACCTCCGCGGTACAGCTCCATTGCCAAGTTAAGTGCGGTCTGCCCTCCTAAGGTAGGCAACAGAGCATCCGGTCTTTCTTTTAGGATGATCTTTTTTAATACTTCAACATTCAAGGGCTCCACATATGTCTGTGTAGCTATATTTGGATCGGTCATTATAGTTGCGGGATTTGAGTTAACAAGTATTACTCTGTAACCCTCCTGCATCAGAACTTTACATGCCTGAGTACCCGAATAGTCAAACTCACAGGCCTGCCCTATTACTATCGGACCGGATCCTATAACCAATATGGAAGATATGTCTTCGCGTTTACCCATTAAATGTTTTCCTTTACAAGCTGATAAAACTGATCAAATAGATAAGTGGCATCGTGAGGACCGGGACCGGCTTCCGGATGGTACTGTACCGAAAACACCTTATCGCCTAAAGCGCTGATCCCCTCAACCACTCCGTCATTCAAATTACGGTGAGTAACTTTGATCTTTTTTAGTGATCCTTCGTCTACCGCATAGGAGTGATTTTGAGAGGTTATCTCCACGAATCCGTCCGCCAGACGCTTAACCGGATGGTTTCCTCCGTGATGACCGAATGGCAACTTTATGGTATCGGCTCCGAATACTCTACCTAAAATCTGATGGCCGAGACAAATCCCGAACATTGGGATCCTACCCACAAGCCTGTCCACGTTTTCCACGATCATGTTTAAGGCAGCCGGATCACCGGGACCGTTTGAAAGAAAGATACCATCCGGTCTCCCTTCGGTGAACTCGCCGTTTAAGACATCATCAGCCTCCGACGTCGATGGCACCACTGTGACATTAAATCGAGATTTCAGATGAGTCAAAATAGTACGTTTGATCCCAAAATCATATGCAACAATTTTCGGTCCGGTGCCGCCCACTACATAAGGTGCCTGTGTTGTCACGTCTTTAACAAGATCTACATTGGTTGTACCGACTTCAT
>DAIDJA010000138.1:3327-5387 GCA_027451605.1 Acidimicrobiales bacterium | reverse complement strand
CCAGTGAATCACCGTTTGCATGTGGTCTAAGTACCGTAGGTAGCCTGACTTCTACTTCCATAAAATCTCCTTATCGCAATCAGAACGATTTTTTGTAATTCTGACTAACTTAGTTATATTTTAGTACTAAGTTATAACAATATTCTCTTCTTTTATCTTCCCGTTTAAGATTTTAAAGCTTCTGGTCGACGGGGAAGGAAATCTCAGAGACGTAATAATATAATGCCAACTTGGATCCGGTGCGTTGGCCACATCGGTCGGAGACGGATAAGGATCTGAATGTGTGTGGGAGTGAATAACTCCCACAATCTGCTGATTTAAGCCCTCTGCCTGCCTGTCTGCCTTAAGATAATCCAACGGATCAAGTTCATAGAGTTTTGCCGAATGAGCTTTATTCCCACAAGGAAACCATGCCACTACCTTCGAAAGTGAAGCTTCATCACCTATTTGAGCTGAAATCAGCCCACATCCTTCAAGAGGATACTGAGTTATAAGATAACTTTCAAATGCATCTAAAATGGTGCTTGGAATCTCAATCATAGAATAAATGTAGTTTAATATAATGAAATCCAAAACAAGATCACAATCTCCCAAATCAGCCGAAGCCGATGACGGCTACAAACTGGTAGCAAATAATCGAAGAGCACGTTACGAATACGAGATTCTGGACACTTTTGAATGCGGGATTGAACTAAAAGGAGCCGAAGTAAAATCCATTCGAGTCGGAGGACGCCTCTCTCTGAGTCAAGCCTACTGTAAAGTTCAAGACGGTCAGCTATGGCTCCATATGGTAAATATCGCTCCGTACGAATACTCTACGGGGTTCGGAGCATTCGATCCTGACCGCAAAAGAAAACTATTGGCCCACAGGGATCAAATTGAACTACTCAAACATAAAACGTTGGAAAAGTCCTGGACCATCGTACCGCTTTCAGTATATTTTAAAAGGGGCAAAATCAAGGTATTGATTGCACTGGCTCGCGGGAAGCGTACATATGATAAACGATCAGCAATCATTCAAAAGGACTTAATTAGAGAATCCGACAGAGAATTAAAGAACAAATTTAGGTAATTTAACAAAAGATTGCTAAGATATTGATTAACTTTAATAAGCGGTCATTACGGGGGTGAATGGTTTCGACTTCGGTATTGGACGCAGAGGAAGCGAGTCATGGTGTCCGGAACCATGTTAAAGAGCCGGAAACTTAAATATAAATGCCGAGCCACAGCTCGCAATTGCTGCTTAATTAAACAGCAACGTCTTATCAGTCTCAGTTCTACGGACTGATTAAGGTGTCATACAGTAGAACTTACGCCGTATCGATGCCGATGCGATAAGGTGAACATTTTAATCGGCAAAGATTTTGTTTACCTGCCGGTTGGATACAAAGTCTTAAATTAATCGGCTGCACTCGGAGAAGCTCTGTGAAAGGTCTGAAGGACGCGGGTTCAAATCCCGCCACCTCCACTGGTTAAATATAGTTTCTGGTGATGAGATTACTTATTGATGACAAAGTAAGGAATCCCGTCACCTACCATAATCCGATTGAGCAATTCATCCATTTGACTTTAGCGCTTGTGCTTAGCAAAACAGAAGGTAACGAAATTGTAGTTATTGGATGATTATGAGTAACATTCATATGGCAACAGCATTCATTTAAAAGCTCCAATCGTTTAGAATAATTTTGGCTAAGCAAACAAATCCACACAAGACTACGTAATTTTATACAAGCAGCGCCGAAAGTCTGAATTAAGTCAAGGTTTCTTATGGTTTACTCCCTCCCGTGACTGATTCTATTAGCAGATACATTCCGGAAGACGGATTATTATTTGGGAAGTTGGTTTCATTGCCCTTATGCCAAATGTCCAATTCGCGAGCCCTATCGTTCGCTTCAGAGATAGTTTCACTATAGACACTAAAATCTAAATCTTTCCCGCGGGATTTAGAATCTAGTTTGCCTTTTAGTGCAATTGCCTCCTTGTTATCAACCCATTTCCGATAGTCCTGAAAATGCAGGATCAGCCATAGTTCAAAGCATGGATTCGAGATAGCTAATTTG
>DAIDJA010000138.1:0-3317 GCA_027451605.1 Acidimicrobiales bacterium | reverse complement strand
AGACCACCTCGATTTGCGAGCTCTATTGATTCACCTAATTCCGGATGATTAATCGGCCACTCGACATCAAATACACACCATACTTCATCAAACTCGCGGTCCGAATCCAAGTTTTTCATAAAGGTAAGTGCTTCTTGGATTAACGACTTTGGTTTTTTTCCACCTGATTCATAATGAATTTGAATTGCCGAAAATTCACGTACCCGTGATAATTTTTTTAAACCTTCCAGATATTTTGGCTCGGTTTGTTCGCCCTCACAGAATACTAATATCGTTTTTTTTACACTTCGGTTTCCGACTTGACGCTTAAGCGATTGAACCGTTCTTCTCCCCGGGCTACTGTTTTCAATCATCAACTTTTTTTTCGCTAAGTACCCGGCGAAAATCATATGAACTTATTTCCGGGACTGCGCCAAACCGCCCTTGAAGATACGCTCGTTCTATATTTGCTGATTGTCGAACCTTTTCGCCACCATATTCGGCAAGTGCAATAAGGCTTGTCGAACCGGATTCATTTTTCTCCGTTAGCCAAACTTCGTCCCTATTTAGATAACCGAGAATATTGGTATCATGAGACGTAAAAATTAACTGTGCCCCCAAAGGATTGGTTTCAATATCCTGAAATATTTCAATGAGGTGGTAGGTTAATTGTGGGTGGAGACTTAAGCCTAACTCGTCAAGAAGTAGTGTCCTACCAGTTCTCAGGACGTTTAAAATCGGCCCGATTAACTTAAACCAAAGCTGAGTTCCCGAAGATTCATCGGAAAAATCAAAAGGAAGCGTTTGTGCTTGACCCTTATGAGTCAACTGCAAACTACGTGGCAAAAACCGACCTGATTCTATAGTTTCGTGTTTTTCTTTTTTCAGCTCCACATCTTCAATCCCAAAATCTGCGACTCTTAGCAATTCCAAAGCCGTTTCCTTCAGCCCCTGATTTAATTTTTCACCTTCATCACCACCTGTATCCTGCAAAATCAATGGTCCATCATCATCAAAGATACGGATTGTGGGTATTACACTCAATGCATTTTGTCTAAAGCTTGTAGAGTAGGGATTACGATAGTCACCCAGAAAGTCAATTTTTGAAATAGCACGGGCAATACGCTCAATCTCAGGTTCTTTCAACCGCATTGCAGCTGACAAGACCAGCGTGGTAGGAGTTGCTAACTCTCTAATGCCCAACGATAAACTTTTCCCACGTCGCAATCTTATATCCTGCCGATTTCTTTCGAATAAAATCCTTTTTCTTCGTTCCGGATAGCCGTAAAGACTCTCAAATATTACTTCGGTTTGGTCAAGCTCCAGACTGTAATCGTATCGTACCCCATCCACTACCATTTTCACCACATAAGTAGATGAAAGTCCGGGACCGGGATCAAATTTAAATGGGTCTCGCGGAATCAGATCATCCCAGCCACGAACAGATTGTCGGACCGCGTTAGACACCCAGGAAATCGCATCCAAAAGATTTGATTTACCTGATGCATTTGGACCGTAAATGCCTGCGACTGTTAACAGCTCCTCCTTTAAGGTTACAAACGGTCTGGTCCCGACGCGATTCTTGTCAACTGCAACCATCGAAAGTTCGACCTTGTCCAAGATTGACCTGTGGTTTGAAACTTCGAAACTTATGAACATATTTAACATTCTAGCAAATAGTTGCAATTATACCTCAATTTTCGTAAGTATTATACCAAAACTTGAGTAAACATGTAAGTTAAGGTCGATTATGAATCGAAGCGTCAACTGAATCCGTGGAGTTAACTTACGGTAAAATTACGAAGTAATACTTGTTTTTCCGTCTGATTCGGTAAACCCTTACTTGAGGAATTTGAGTTGATTACCGTTTATTTGCGACTATCGGTAAAAATGCAAGCATGATATCTGATCGCGCAGAACATTTCCCCGACTCTATGGACAATAGTCCAATATTGGACAATTGATTCAAGTCCCTAGCAAGTGTTCTAGGTCCTACTTTTGAATATAACTGTGCAAGTTGCGGAGTCAATCCGGTAATATCCTTTTTTGCAACTCTATCGCCGATGGGCAGTTCCAGGATTAACCGTAACATCCTATCATTCGCATTGGTATTGGGCCTACTTTCAAATCGCTCGTAAACGTAATTAACCCATGCAATTTCCAGTTGTTGTTCGCGAATTAGTTTAATTACTTCTCTAATGCCATCAGCAAAGCCTTCCGCTGCATAAACAATAAATTCCACCGCTTTTCCACCGTTTTTCGACACCTTTGAAAGTTCGCGATAGTATCGATCTCGAGTTAAGTTATAGTAGTTCGACAAAAGGTGAGCCGCAGGAAGCGGAACAAACCCGCTACTTGCGAGTATTAGGAACTCCACAAGTCGTGCGGTTCTGCCATTCCCATCGCCGAACGGGTGAATCCAAGCTAAATATAGGTGTGCGAAAATTGCTTTGGCAATCGTAAGTGCAAAATTAATTTCCGGATTTTCATTTTTAAAAATATCTGAATTAAGCCATTCAACTAGCTTATTTGTGAGGAAACGGCAATCTTCGGCTGGATCACCCATGTACCCTCCCACCACAACTGAGTGATAACGATACTTTCCTGAAGGTATCTCACTATCCAGTTCCAGATTCCTAAGAATTTGACGGTTAAATTCCAAGATTAGATCTTCAGAAATTACAATATCTTTTCCAGACACTATCATTTCTTGTATATCATTTAGGGCTCCGACAACGTTTAATACCTCTTGTTCTTGATGGCGTCTGGAATCAGGAATTGAAAAAGTACCCTCAATTATACCTTGTACCTGTTCTTCGGTTAATGTATTTCCTTCAATAGCCGTGGTGGCTACGGCACCTTTTATCAATGTAATATTATATAGTTTTTGGGCAAATTCCGGCTTCAACGGTATCCCCACCAGATGCTCACACTTCGACCTGGCTTCACCCAGCATCCTCCATAGATTTGGCGACAGATTATTGAGTTATGTCGCGTTAAATGTCAACCATGGATGGGATTTTACATACTGGCGTAACTCACCCATATCCTAAAGTGTAGCCTATATTGTCCAAAGTTTTGTCTGATTAACTGCCTTAATCTACAGTAAAGTTCTAACTAAACTCTATTGCAAAGATTCAAGCTTATTGAATTACCAATCGTGAACTGTTAGCTTCGTAAGCTGCCTTTATATCTAGTTACTGGTCGATATAATACCTTGAAGATATCACAATCGGACGTGACTTCAAATTTGTCTATGGCACGAAGGTAATTTAAGGTATCACAACCTCTCTAATTAAAACGCCGATATTATTAAAACGCCGATATTATTAAAACGC
>DAIDJA010000137.1 GCA_027451605.1 Acidimicrobiales bacterium | reverse complement strand
ATATCGTGAAAGAAAGCTCCGGATCCAATCCGGCAAACCCCGAACCCTGTTGAAGGACTATAATCAGCCCGCCGGCAACTCCTGCCAATGCCCCGGAGAGCGCAAATGCACTGATCGTAGACTTATACCGTGAAATCCCAAATGATACTGCGGAAAATTCATTGTCCCTAATCCCAATTAGGGTTCTTTTTATCCGGCTCCGACTCAAATTATTGATGAAAATAAGCAAAAGACCCAATAGGGCCAATGAAACTTCATACAACACCACTGCATTGGAGGTCGTAAATCTTCCAAACACCTTCGTAGCCGGGACAAAGTCTGGATTCCAATATGGAAAATCAGTACCGTTAAGGATATAGTTGTCCATCACTATTGCAAATGCAAGAGTGATCACCGAAAGAAACAGGCCGGGAATTCTCAACGCAGGGATACCTATAAGAACGGCGACAATGGCTCCTACAATGGCTGAAATAAACAGGGTTACGAAAAGATCTACATGGCTGTGCGCCAAAAACATTCCGACGATAGCAGCACCGACTCCTGCAAATCCGCTCTGTCCGAGACTTATCTGACCTGCCCATCCGGACAACAATACCAATGACACTGTCATTATTGCATAGATCACACCATAGGTGGCAGGTAAGGCAAAACTCTGCCCAGCCAATGGTGGAATTATTACAGCCAGAATGCAAACTATGACCAACACTGAAGCAGTCATTAACTTAACTTCTTTTAGGTTGGCCAGCTTAGAAGGGATAGCCTTAATCGACTTAATATCAATAAAGCTACCCGAATTTGCCGATTCTCTTTCCACCGAAGGAGGTTGAATTAAAAGAGAGATAAAGATAATAACCAAAAATCCAAGATCAACTGCCGATGAACGCGGATAAGACCAAAATATTGCCTCCTGGAAAATTCCCAGAAGGACCGCTGCCAGGGCCGTCGTGAAGAGTCTATCCATACGCCCCACTATCGCTGCGGCTAACGGCGCCAACAAGATAGTCGGTCCGGCAATAGCGGTAACATCGGGAGGATTACCCATAGAAGCCGGTGCGGCAGCCATTGCTGCGACTGCGGAAAGTCCTGCGGCTAGTGTCCAAGTAAGAAATGAAATCCGACTCACCCTTATTCCCAGGAGGCTGGTCCTTTCTCTGGAATCAGAGTATGCACGAAACGCTATCCCCCATTTAGTTCTTTCCAAAAAATACCAAAGACCAAAAAGGCAGACTGCACTCGCTACCACCGCGACTACGTGATCCCCTGTAAACAAAATTCCGGAAAGCTTAAATTTGAAATTAAAAGGAGTCGAAAATGAACTTATGGTAATTGCGGGCTGTCTCGAAAACAGGTAAGGGATGCCGACTTCCATCGCGCCGATAACCTGCGCGATGCCAAGAGTTGCGACAGTTAATATCATTCTCGAAGAGTTCTTAAACCTCCACTGAACAATAACATGGACGATGGCCCCGGTCACTACTGCAACAATGAGACCTACCAATAAAGCCAAAAAATAGTTCAGATGATTTAACTCGACCATTACTACGGCAACCGCTACCGCAAGTGCCCCCATCTGTGCCTGGGCGAAATTTATAATTTTCTGGCTCCTGTATATCAGGACTAAACCTAATGCGGTTAGACCGTACAGAGCTCCGTTTATTCCCCCTAGAAGCACAACGCCCGGGGTAATACCGCCGGGTAAAGCCATCATGGCAACTATACCTATTGCCATGATGGCAAAGAGGACATAGACACTGTTGTTTTTAAGAAAGTTATACTGCATAGGATTGGCTACAACTATCTAAGTATTCTTACCCGTAAAACAATTTAGCTGTTTGTGATTTGGCAGAGCCAAAACCCCGCCAGTGGACAGCGTATAACGTTTACCACCGTTACAACCGACATATGTACCCGGCTTACCATCTTGTGGGCTGATAGCAGATTTGTCCCAATATAATATAGTAAAACTGTTTAAGGGAGAGTATCTATTTTGGCCAAATTTCCACTGACCATAATTACCGCCCTCCAACGACGGAGGAAGTCTGAAATAACCGGCCTGAAAAGTCGACGGATTTAAATCCGGACCTGCAGCCTGCAATGCATCAAAGAGGAGCAACAGAGGCTCATATATTTGAGCAAACTGAGGGCTTGGCGTACCCTTTGGATTAGCTAATTTATATACCCTATAGGCCTCCTGCTCGTTTTTTGGAGGAAATATGGTGCCCGTTGTAATCGCATGTGCCCATTCCGTTGAAGCATTTAATTGCGAAAAAGCATCTTCAAAATTCAAAGCAAGCCATTCGGGATAATAACCCTGAATCGATGCATCGCCCGATAAAAAAATGGGGAATATGGGATCACATCCACACAAAATTGTAGTTACTCCACTGACCTTCATTTGATCGATCGTGCTTTGTGCTTCACCCGGTTCCTGGGAAGTAGCCATTGAGTACACAACGGTTTTTTTTATCTGTACATTATACTTTTGTGCCAACAATTTCTGTAACAGTTGTCCACAGGACGCATAGGTCGGATTTTCAGGATAAATAAGTCCGAATACCCTATTAGTTTTTTTGAAAAGCGGATTTCCGGAAAATATTGCGGGCATGTTGGCAAAGGCCCTTCCGATTCCAACGGCTAAAGCCCTTACACCCGTATCACAAGTCTGTAGCGGCGTATATTCATATGGCGCATATGCTTTAAACCAAGTAGAAGGCTGCGCAATGGCACCGATCGCAATTATTCCTTGGTCGGCAAGATATTGATCGTAGAATTGGGTAGATGACAGTAGGGACATATCCGCGAATGCATTTAATGACTTAGAAGTTATCGCATCTTCTTTTGCCTGTTCCAAGCCCTGGCCCTGAAGTTCATTAAGAAAGTCTCCTTTGCCGGTAAAGGGCTCTAGCACTACCTTTCTTCCGTAAAGTTCATATTGGCTGTTGAAGAATTTTATATAAGTTTGCATGGTAGCGATTGCCTGCTGATCAGTCCCGAACACGGGCCCAAAGAGTTTTGCAAAAAAAGAAGCACCGGCAGTATTTGGCTCTCGATATGTTACATAGATCTTTGAACCGGTAACCCCAAAACTCGTTGACCCCCCGTTGTTTCCCGTAAACTTTGGCTGGCACATCGGTGCATATTTACTCCAAGTAAACTGCCTAACGCCGGGAAGGCAATCCGTTCCGGTAACCGTAATCCCCGGTTTATTTGCCATGGAGGTTCCCAATAACTTCAAATCAACCGAGACTTTGTTTCCGGTTGATGCGGTCGAAGGAAGTAGCACTACCACAAGAAGACCTAACAAACAAAAGATCCCTATCGGCCAATAATTAACCGGACCTCTGCCTATCTTTTTTAGTTCTTGTGTTTTACTCATTTTTATAAAAATAACACCGATCTTGGCATTATCGTTTGTAATCTAAAATTACCTGCATCAAAGTTAGTTCCAAATAGAATCACAATATTAAGCCGGATCTACCAAAAACTAACTAAAAGCACGATTTTCTAAGTATAATTTCAAACTTAAGATTGACACCTTATCTGCCTTAAAAACCGCTGCATAAAAACTAAATACTACCTAGGCATTAATTAACGATCAACCAAAACCTGTGTGGACTACGACCTTATAGTCGGCACATATATATCGTAATACGCTACAGCCATAAATGCAATTTTCGTTAAGACTGCGATATTATATCCGCGTTCTTCATTACACAGGCTAGCTATTCGTCACATTTAACTGCTGCCTTACCTGCCCGACATGACCGACAAATTCCCAGTAAGGAAGCACCATCGGTCCCAAAACTTTTGCAACCGCATAGGCATCACTTGTAGCAAAATGTACGCCATCGAGTTTTCGAATCCTGACTTTGCCCATTGAACTCTCAAAATGTCCGTTCGGACATACCATAGAATTGAGATTCTGAACATATACCTGATTTGGATATTTTGATTGCAACCGGTATAACAGACTATTGTAAGCATTAAGTCTTTGAATGGAGTCTTGTGGCCAAGGCTTGCCGGAGGCATCTGATCCCGAGTTTGAGCAAGGCTCGGTCTCTAAAAGTAAGCTGGCTCCGTCTTTTGTAACAATATTAAAAGCCAATTGAAGTTGGCTTGCAACATAGCTATTAAAGCTCGACTGGGTGATATCGGTCCATTTCCCGTTATATGTACGATTGGCAGTTTCCCACCGTCCTGCCAAAAGAACCACCACCTGCGGATGATAATTATTTATCCATTGGGCATATTGCTGCGGCCATTGAGTTTTAGCATTGGCAGAACATAATCCACTAGCCGGAAAGACTTGGTTTTTTGTTTGAACCAATCCTCCTATTGCGAGACCGCAACCGAGTTGAGCTTTATCTATTATATTCAAGTCATAAGAATTTTGATCTAAAGTGAGGTCATAGCCTAAGGTTAGAGCAACCGAATCTCCGACCATGAGTGCGGTAACTCTGCCATGTAAGTTTTTAGCGATGTTTTGAATGGAGTCAATTCTATTGGGAGTGAATTCGTATGAATCCAAATAATTAGCCGATAATACACCGGCAACTACCACAAGTACGATCAGTAAAATGGGCTTAAGTTTTCTCACAATTTGCTCCAAATTAATGACGTGTAGTGAAATTCACAGTTACGGTCACGGCATGAATATTCTTGCACACCTACCCACATAATGGAAACATCAGCAAATAAATAAGGAGCGATCGTGCATAAATTGGGCCCTATATTGTACATTCCGTATTGACGCACTCTAGTCATTTTCAACTCCTTTAATTTGCAAATATGGTTTCGAAAAGCTCAGATTCTCTTCGGGCAATATTGGTGAAAGCCGTAAAACCAATCTGAGCGATAGTATAAAAATAGTAATTGCCAATAATTCGAAACCGATACTACCGTAAAATCCATCAGGCGGAGTCCAAGTATTGATTAAGACAGTCTTGCCAGCCGCCGAAATAGCGGTAAATAACTGGAATTTCCAATCATAATAAAACGTCTCAATAAATCCTCCCAACATCAAAGACAATATCGTCCACAGAGCAAGATTGGAATCGGCAAGTCGGTGAAACACCGGCTTTATATCACCCTTGCCGGAATGTCGGTCAAGAATGTCGGAGATAAGTATTGGTAGCCCAACTTCAAATGGAAGAATGTATCTGAACTGAAAACCCAATTCTAATCTTGAGAACACAATTTGGTCATAAACGATAATAACGACAAAGACGCCGATAACCATTAAAGTTAAATATATTGCCTGTTTCTTATTTGAAAATCTAAAAGCGATGATTAAAGATCCACCCAAAACTATTAAATAGGCTGCAAAATAGATAATAGGAATCTTAGTTGTTAGGTAGTTAATTCCGTTAAATAATTGACTGTATAAATTAATACGTTCCAACTGACCATGAATAGTCCTGTTT
>DAIDJA010000136.1 GCA_027451605.1 Acidimicrobiales bacterium | reverse complement strand
ACAAATGGAACTTCCTATTCCTATAGCGTAACCGCAGTTAATTCATATGGAAATTCATTTGCATCCCCGTTATCCAATAGTGTTATTCCCGCTCCCGTTCCTTCCGCTCCCACGGCTCCGGTCGCGACTCCCGGTAACGGAACTGTCTCTCTGACATGGAGTGCTCCCAATGACGGTGGGAGTCCTATAACCGATTACATAATAACTTCATCTGCCGGACAAGTTATAGATACTAAATCAACCAATACTACCTATACCGTTACGGGGCTGACAAATGGAACTTCTTATTCCTATAGCGTAACCGCAGTCAATGCTACGGGTAGTTCCAATGCATCAGCACTATCAAATGCCGTTATGCCTATCGCACCTTTAAATGAGTACTTTCCCGTAGTACCCACGAGAATAGTTGATACCAGGGCTAATTCAGGTTATTTGGATCAAGGGGGTACCCTAACACCCGGAGCTACACTATCTTTAGATGTAGCAGGTAACTATAACATACCCAACAATGCAACAGCGGTAGTATTAAATGTAACAGCCACTGATACAACTTCTTGGGGATATTTAACTGTATACCCGGACTCCACAACGATTCCGACTAGCTCCAGTTTAAATTGGATAGCAGCAAATCAAACTAAAGCAAATCTGGTGACCGTCCCTATAGGCAAAGACGGAAAAGTTGACTTCTATAATAAGTTTGGCAACACCGATTTAGTGGTAGATCTACAAGGTTACTTTATGCCAGATAGCCTGGCTTCAGGTCAATATAGTCCCGTGACTCCAATGAGAATATGTGATACAAGAGTTTCAACAACTCAATGTCCAAATAAGACACTGGGACCCGGACAATCTATAACAATAAATGCAACCGGGACAGACTCTATTCCAAGCAATGCCAGTTCTGTGGTTATCAACCTAACAGCTACCAATACTACTGCTTGGGGATACCTGAGCGTGAGTCCAAACGGTAAGGCTGTTACAAGTTCTGTTAACTTTACAGGGGCTAATCAAAGTGTATCTAACTCAGTTATTGCGGAACTGTCTTCAACCGGAACTTTTACCATAACTAATGCTCTGGGGAATACCGATGTCATAGTAGATATAACCGGATACTATACAGGATCAACTTCTACAATAACTCAAACTAGTTATACACCAATGACACCTACAAGAATACTTGATACACGAGCCAATTCAGGTTATTTGGATCAAGGAATGACACTGGCACCCGGCACATCTTTAAATATCCCCATTACGGGTTTAAACAATATTCCGACAAGTGCAAAAGCCATAGTTATTAATGTTACCGCTACCAACACTACTAATTGGGGATATTTAACCATAAGTCCCAATTCGACTGCGGCAACAAGCAACCTTAACTGGGTTAGTCCGGAAGATAGTGTTGCAAACTTAGATATAGCTACACTATCTTCTGCCGGCTCTATAGTTATTACCAATGGTTCCACAGGGTCCGTAGATGTGGTAATTGATCTTATGGGCTATTACGATTAGGGAGTTAATTGTCGATGACATTAACAATTATTCGTAATTTGGAAGCAAGTGCAACGATATAAATTTAAAAAACATAATTATCAAAGGATTACAAGTAGGCGTATGCAGCATCGCGAATTGTTGCTTTTGTCTTTCAAAATTATCCTCAATTTTGAGTATTGTTACATATATAGTCCAAAGTTCACGTTATAACCCTAAAACCTAATATTCGTACCGTCTAGCACTATTAACGGTGGAGCATTTCAATATTTGTATCTTTCCGAAATCAGATTCTAGATCTGTAACGCCGCCCGCCGGATCAACATTATCAACCAACTCATAGAAAAGAGTCGAGCCGCTACCGGCAAGGTTTGGCCTAATACCAAATTTCCTTTGAATGAACTTTATAATATGTTTGAGTCTCGGTTCGGCCTCACATGCAGCATCAATTAAATTGTTTGGAACCTGATCCATTAAATTAAAATCCAACTGATCAAATTTTTCGTAGACAGCCGCCGTAGATATTCCAAATGGCAGTATAAATATCAAAAAAGTTTTGAACAAATACGGCTTCGGTCTGGTCTCTTCCCCGATACCAGATACCTGTGCCCGGCCACCGCCAATGCAAAACGGCACGTCAGCCCCAAGCTCTAAAGCAATTCGCCCGGGATCATCGCTAAGTTTTCTTACAGCATTTTCAAGATTCCTGTCTCCCGATTTCATAGCCCATCTAATTACAGCCGCTGCGTCCGTAGAACCACCGCCCAATCCACCGCCGGGAGGAATATTTTTGGTTAAAACTACTGACCTTTTAATTCCCAGTATTTTAAAAGTCTTAGTCACTAAATTATCCGCCGGAACTTTGTCAGCGTATCTTCCGACTACTTCAAATCCGTCTCCCGGCGAGATCTCCAATGTATCGGCTAGGTCCAATGACACCATTTCAGCTTCAATAGGATGGTAGCCCATGAAAGGTCCTTCGGCAATTTTAGGCATAGCCTTCAGCGTCAATGTCAATTTGGCATTAGCTCTTACGAGTGCTTTCAAGGACTTCTCATCGCGCATATTCAAACCTTAATTTTTGGTTGAGACACGGTCGCAAGACGAATAAAATCTTCACAGGTGAGGCTTTCGGCCCTGAGGGAAGGAACTATTTGCGCCAGTTCAAAGTTTTCTTGAGTGACATAGTCCATTAGCGAATTTCTCAACATTTTTCGTCTGGTTTTAAAAGCTTCGTCGATTATCGTAAAAAGCCACTCATTGAACTTAGCATCTGAATTGCCGACTTTTTTTCGCACAATTTCCACTACGGTCGACGTAACTTTAGGTGCGGGAAAAAAGACCTTTGGCGATACTTTCATAAGTTTGGTGACGCTAGAAAGGTAATTCAACTTTACGGTTACCGCACCGTATGATTTACTTTGGGTTTCGGCCAAGAATCTGTCAGCGACTTCGGCCTGTAACATTACAACCAATTTTTTTATGAAGGTAGTCTTTCGTAAAACCTCAAGTACCAAAGGTGTGGCTACGTTGTAAGGTAAATTGGCAACCAAAGACCAGTCGTCATCTATGTACCTGACTTCATCAATCAGATTCGAAACTACCACATCTCTTATGTTAAGCTTCAAGGCATCGCCAAGAACAAATTTAACGTTAGCTCCAAAATCCATTGAATCCAAATAGGAATACAGTCTCTTGTCTTTTTCTATGGCAACTACACTCTTAGAATTCTTAGCAAGCTCTTTGGTTAAAATTCCTAATCCGGGCCCTACCTCAACTACACTTGAATTCGGATTTAAGTTAGCCAACCTTACTATTTTTTCCACTATATTTTGATCCTGCAAAAAATTCTGACCGAGTGCTTTTGAGGGGATTACCCCTATGCTGTCCAGTATTGCCTTGGGGGAGACTTTCATTAATTTAGATTAAAGGCGGATTTAGCATTTTTGTAGGTCTCAATTGAAACAGTTTCCGGATCCATCTGCTTAAGTTCGGCAATCTTTTTTACAACCTCAATCACATATTTAGGGGAATTTGCCTTACCCCGGAACGGTTCGGGAGCCAAAAAAGGAGAGTCTGTTTCAATTAGCAAACTTTCGATCGGGCAAGCCTGTGCGGCGGACTGTAATTCGACTGACTTCTTAAAAGTCACTATACCTGAAAAAGAGACGGCATAACCTCTTTTAATGCACCGGTCAAGTTCGGCTATACTTCCTGTGAAACAGTGGATAATCGTATTGCGGGGAGCTCCTTGGCGATCAAGTACCTCAAAGGTATCTCTCCAAGCTTCTCTGGTGTGTACTATTAAAGCTAAATTATAAGTTTTAGCCAATTCGATCTGTTGGCTAAAAACATCTTTTTGTTCTGCTTCGGATGAATGATTATAGTAATAATCCAGGCCACATTCGCCAATTGCCACAAGGAAATTATTTTCATCTGCGACTGTTTCAGCTATAAGATCTTCAATCCTATCCATGGAGTTCTTTGCGTCATGCGGATGAAGACCTATGGCAGAATAAATCTCGATTTCCGGATATTTGGATCTTAAAGAATTAACAATTTCAACGGTTTTAGCGGAAGTCTCATATGAAGTTCCAACTACGACAAAGCCGGTAACGCCCTGTTCGACAGCTTCATAAATTACCTTATCGGGGTCGGGGTCGTCATAAAGATGACAGTGCGAGTCAAATATTTTCATTTGATATCAGTTTAATTTGCATAGTGATTGCATGAAATCACGACAAAGCCTAATTTTATTGTATTTCGAACTCTTATCCAAACCACAGCGCCTTTTAAATAAGATATTTGGTCTTAAACAATTGGTGTCTGTCTCGAGATAAATGGATATGTTCGACAATTATTTCATTCTGGTGAATAAAGGAGCTTCTTTAGTGATATTAAATCCGCCCGAATAAATGCCCCAAACAAGATCTTCGGTTAACGATACTGCTCTCATATAGTCCTTCAATCCGATACGATCCAAAATCTCCGAAGCCGAATTTGGCATAACCGGACTTATAAGAATTGAAACAATTCGCAAAACCTCCAGTGAATCTCCTAAAATTGCTTCTACGCGATATCCGGGTTCGAGTTTCCACGGCTCATTGTCTTCCAAGTAGGCATTCGTAGCCCTGATTAAATTCCAAACCGATTCGAGTGCCTCGGCCGGTGAATAACTTTCCCAAGCTGACACCGAACCTTTTATAGTCTGATCCGCCGTCTCTTTCAGCTTTGAGTCTCCTATTGGTTTTGGAGTTACCCCCCCGCATTTTGAAGTAACTACTGCCGCTACTCTGGAAAGCAGGTTCCCCAGATTGTTGGCCAGATCTGAATTATTTCGCCTTTTCAACTCTTCGTAACTGAATTCACTGTCCGGTCCAAACGGGGAACCTTTCACCAAAAGATAACGAAACTGATCCAGCCCGAACTCATCTACAAGCCCGACGGGATCAATTTTATTGAGACTCGTTTTAGACATCTTCTCACCCCCCACTAGAAGCCAGCCATGAACCAGAATCTTGTTCGGCGGTTCAATTCCGGCCGCCATGCACATAGCCGGCCACCATACGCAGTGAAATCTAGTAATCTCCTTGCCGATCATATGAACCGTATTGGGCCACAACCTCATGAATCGCTGATAGTCATCGGCGTATCCCAGGGCGGTTACGTAATTGATTAAAGCCTCAAACCAGACATAAAAAACCTGGCTTTGATCCCACGGCACTTTAATCCCCCAATCAAATGACGAACGAGTCACCGAAATATCTTTTAGCCCAGACTTGATAAAGGCAAGAGCCTCATTATATTTGGTCTCAGGCTCGATGAACTTTGGATTATCGCTAAAAAATTTAAGAAGCCTTTCTTCGAACTGAGACAGTTGAAAAAAGTAATTGTCTTCTTTTACGATTTCCACGGAACGTTTATGAATGGGGCATAATCCGTTGTCA
>DAIDJA010000135.1 GCA_027451605.1 Acidimicrobiales bacterium | reverse complement strand
TCGGCTCTCATTTCTTCTCCTTGGAGAATTTCATGCCGTCTATTATGTATTCGACTCCGGTATATAAAGTAAGTATCAACGCCAAAATAACGGCGGCAGTTATAACGTAATTATATTTTAAAAGTATCGGCATCGTAGCCAAACCGATTGCGGAGTCTTGGACGAATGTTTTAACTTTGGCCGTAAACCTAGCCGGTATCGATACTCCGCGCCTTCCCATTACCGACCTGTAGATACTCATAGCTACTTCTCTGATGAAAATAAGGATCGCCACCGCGAGATTAATTCTCCCGACATAAACATATGAAAAGAGAGCACCCATTACCGCGAATTTATCTGCCAACGGATCCAAGAAGGCACCCGACCGCGTAGCTCCCATTTTCCTGGCAACATAACCATCCAGTCCGTCCGAAAATGATATGACCGCCCAGATTGTCATCAGAATCCAACTGGTATCGTATTTGATAATCATAAAAATTACCAATGGTGCTGCGACAATTCGCAGAAGGGTAAGTAAGTTCGCCGGAGTTAACAGTGCCGTCGGACCAAAATTTCGTCCTGCAGTGTTATGAGAAAGATTTTCGGATGAAGAAGTCACTGGTATAGAGAAGCCACTGGGATCAATGTTGATGATAAAAAAATAATAATTGGTCAATATTAGTCTCTAATAATACTAGTACCGCAAATTAAAACAGACAGAGAATTAATTAAAGTCCAAATATATTTATCAAAAACTCAAGTAAATAACAATATTTTTATTTCAGATGAACAACTGTTGATAAATCCAAAAATGATTGCATAAAAGGCATATTTGCAAGTGAGCCTTAGGCCTAATTAATAGCCAAAAAGTTTTACATGTTTAAGTATGAAATTCACCATATTTCATGCGGTTACCAATCTACCCGGACAGGTTCATTCGATTGCCGTACATTTAGTAAGTTCGGAAAAATACAGCCCGTTAAAATGCAGTTCGCTTTTTCAAATATTTTCTCTGAGATTGCTTTGAAAATCCAAAATCCTTTAAGACTTGGATTCAAAGCCTCTTGGCGATAAGATCAACTCCCTGGGAATCAATTATCTCAACTTCGATGAACTCGCCCGGTTTAGTGACCATACCGGATCCGCGATATGGCTGAGGTGTTTTAACATACCGGTCTTCAATCTGCTCGTCAATCTTTATTAATCCGTCTATATCCGGTGCCTCTCTGAAGGATCTTGCCGTTGATTTTGTGTCGGCTAACGCTGTGAGTCTCGAACCAATCAACGAATTTCGTTTCTCAAGTGTAATTTCGTCTTGGACTGCCTTAACCTCGCGCAAACGTTCAAGGGCCAATTCGTGTGCAACCTGATGGCTCAAACTTTCAGCCAAGGTTCCTTTTTCGGTTGAAAAAGTAAAAAACCCTACCCAGTCCAGCCGAGCTTCTCTCACAAACTGTAGGAGAATATCCTGATCTTCCTCTGTTTCTCCCGGATAACCGATCAGAAAAGAAGTTCTGAAGGCTGCATTCGGATTCAAGGTCCTGATGGCATTAATCTTTTCTAAGAATTTCTCCATCGAACCATATCTTCTCATGCGCCTTAATACGGCAGGTGATGCATGCTGTAGCGATAGATCAAAGTATGGAACAGGGCCCTCGGCCATTAGTTCGATTAAAGAACCGGTTAAATTGGTTGGATAGATATAAAATACCCGAACCCATTCCACCATTTGCGAGATCATCTCATAAAGATGCCTCAAGTTATAATTATTTGCTTTGTCCCCTTCAAGATCTTTGCCATAAGAACCAATGTCTTGGGCCACCAATATTGCCTCTTTGATTTTAAGGCGTGAAATCTCATCGAAAATTGCTTCAGGCGTCCTTGAAACCTGGCGTCCCCGAAACGAAGGTATGGCACAAAACCCGCAATTTTTATCGCACCCTTCGGCTACTTTAATGTAAGCCCAAGGCTGTTTAGGTTTCAAATCAACCCTCGTTAAATTTAATAGGTCAAGCTTGGGAAGTTTTGCTATTTTGGAAATTCCAATTTTTGAAGCCGAATGATTGGTTTCGAGAACTTTTAAAATATCGGTTCCAAATCCTCCCACAAGATCAACCTCTTTAAGCTCAGACCGCAATTCTTTAGTATATCGCTCGGCCATGCAGCCGGTTACCGCGATCTTGGATCCCGACTTCTTTTGTTCCACCATTTCAAATATGACATCGATTGACTCTTCTCTGGCCTCTTGGATAAAAGCACAGGTGTTAACTACAATCAAATCAGCTTGTGAAGCGGAGCCTGCTTTTTTAAGGCCGGCACTCCTGAAGCCGGACTCAATTTTCTCGGAGTCAACTTGATTTTTAGGGCAACCGAGAGTTTCGACCCAATAAGATTGCGGGGGCGAATCAATCGGCTTCGGATTCGCAGAGGTAGCGGGTGATTTATTCACGATAGTCGTATATTTTAACAGGAGTTGTCGGAATAGCAGACGAATCGTAACTCCCGAAAATCAAATTTAAAATCGCCTTTAAAAAATAATCGGAGAAGGCCGACTCAATCATATAGTTAAACCTTTGAGCCAAAGGTCCGCTTTTACTTTACCGCCTGGTTTTCAAACAGGTCTTTGATCTCATCGCTCGAATAATTTAAACACTGCAGTACTTGCCTGGAATGAGCTCCGGGCATAACCGGGGGATGGGGAGTCTTTAAGGTATTTTTTGAAAATCTGGGACCGGGTGCCGGCTGTAATACTCCGTCAACTTCGATAAAGGTATTTCTACTTTGATTGTGCTCATGAAAACGAGCCTCTTCCATAGTCAATACCGGTGCAACGCAGGCATCACTACCTTCAAATCGATCCATCCACTCCTGTTGGGTCTTGGTAAGAACTATTTGTTTTAATTTTTCCTTTAAGTTTGGCCAATTTTGCCTGTCCCACTGTCTGTTGAAATCCGGATCTTCAATTTCACCCAGTCTCAAAAACTCGGCGTAAAACTGCGGCTCAATTGCTCCGATCGAAATATACTTACCGTCTTTGGTTTCATATACTTCATAGAAATGAGCTCCTGTATCAATCAAATTTTCCCCCTTGTTCTCTGTCCAAAAACCTGACGCCTTCATCCCAAATATCATTGATGCCAATATTGCAGCTCCGTCAACCATCGCCGCATCTACCACCTGACCCCTACCGGATCTCTGAGCTTCCAAAAGCGCGGCAAGCACGCCAACGACTAAATACATACCTCCCCCGCCGAAATCTCCGACTAAATTTAAAGGAGGTACAGGCGGCTCGTCTTTTCTCCCGATCGCCGATAAGACGCCCGACAATGCTATGTAATTAATGTCATGTCCGGCTACATTTGACATGGGTCCGGTCTGACCCCAGCCGGTCATCCTCCCGTATACCAATTTTTTATTAACCTTAGAACAATCTTCAGGTCCGATACCAAGTTTTTCGGCAACATTTGGCCTGAAGCCCTCGATCAAAACATCCGCCGATTCAACCAAGCGAAGCACTACTTGGATCCCTTTTGGGCTTTTTAAATCGACGCCTATCGAATACTTGTTTCTGTTTAATACATCTGACTTTGCCATGTTAACCGTATCGGCTCCGTCATCGGTATTTGAAGAAACCGCAGACGCCCTGTCAACCCTGATAACGGTGGCACCCAAATCAGCCAGGATCATACACGCAAATGGTGCCGGTCCGATCCCGGCGATCTCTATGACTGTATAACCTGTCAACGGGCCCGAAGCTTCATTGGTTAACTCTTCAAACATAAACACCTGCAATCAATTAATGAGATTATAAATTTTATCTGCAATCATTTGCCCGATTCGCGTTGTCAACAATAATATCAACAATTTGGCTCCACAGTGCCTGAGGGATATCATGACCCATCCCCTCCATGATATGGAGTGTTGAGTCCTTTATCGCTTGGGATGTAGCCATACCTCCTGACACATCTATGAGCGGATCGAAATTGCCATGAATAACGGCGGTGGGAACATTTAACTTTTTTAAATCTTCGGTTCTGTCGTTACTGGACAAAATCGCAACTAACTGACGAACTACCGAATCGGGATCATAGGAACGATCATATTCGCGGGCAGCCAGATCATAATGATACTCCTCATCAAATTCATAACCGGGTGACGATATGATTCGGGAAGTATTGACCTTGTATTCAATTGCCTCTTCACGATTTGTCGGAGGAACGAGTGAAAGCACGCTATAACCCTTTTCGTTCGGCATACCTACCCCTTTTTCTCCGGTGGTTGACATGATCGAACAGAGAGACATCACCTGGTTCGGATGCCTTATCGCCAAACTTTGAGCTATCATTCCACCCATCGATATCCCGACAACATGTGACTGTGTTATTCCCAGTCTGTCCAACAGCTGACTCGCATCATCTGCCATGTCGGCTATCGTATATTTATCTTCGTTATTGCCTTTATTTTCAAATTTTGTGGATAATCCGCTGTCTCGATTGTCGAACCGAATTACAAAAAACTTTCTTGCGGACAAAAGCCTTACAAATTTTTCATTCCAGCTTATCAACTGGCCCCCAAGTCCCTCAATCAACAACATAGGGGGGTCATCCCTTCGACCGTATGTCTCTACTTCAAGTTCAGCATTCACAGTTTTAATTCTTACCATTTAAAAATTATTATCCATTTTTACCAAATTGTCAAGAATGCCATTTTAAAAATTTCGAACTTGGATCCTTAATCGCCCTTTCAGCTTATAAGTAGGCGCTCTGTCTTTAATCCAAACATTGTGCAACTATCGTTGTCCTTTTTGCTAAAAAATAAATTGAGAAGTTACGGAATTTGTCATAGACATGACTGTAATTGGACCCCGTACAATAGGTCTAAATACCTTTTAGGAGAATATGGTGAGCAAAAGGGATTAATGCTTGGATTAAAATTGACAAATGGAAACTTTAGTAAATCCCCCACAAGACTTTAAATTCGGACTCGCATCGGCGGGATTTCAAATAGAAGGAGGATACAACGGGCCGGGAGAACCGGCGAATAATTGGATCGAATGGGAATCCCTCGGCAAAGTCGAACCTTCCGGAATCGCAATCGATTTCTGGAACTCAAACGAAGAAATATTAGACTTAGCGGTTACGACGGGGGTTAATACTTTTAGGCTGTCAATCGAATGGGCAAGGTGCTTTCCAAAGGCGAACGATTCTGACGAAAACGCGATTCTGCGCTACGAAGAAATCCTAAAGGCAATAATAAATCGAGGAATGACGCCCGTAGTCACACTTGTGCATTTTACTACACCTCACTACTTCGGTTCAAATCCCTGGTTAGACTCGGCTTTTTTGAACCATTTCATAGCTTGGACGCGATTTGCCGTTTCAAGATTCGGAAAATATTGCAATTGCTGGGTTACCATTAACGAACCAATAATCTATTCGGCGATGTCATATTTTACCGGAATGTTACCTCCGGGCGAAATTGGTAAAATCAGACACGTAATATCCTCCTA
>DAIDJA010000134.1 GCA_027451605.1 Acidimicrobiales bacterium | reverse complement strand
GATTGGCTATCCAGCATTAATGCCCAAAGTTCGCCTTTTACTTCAACATCGATTCTTATCGGAGCATTTGTTAAATTATCAATTCCAAGGGCTGAAGCTAAGCGTTTGGCAGGATCTATTGTAAGTACACAAGCCTTCAGTCCGAGTTGAGCGGCTTTTAATCCTATAGCCGCAGCTACGGTGGTTTTGCCGACTCCGCCGGAACCGGTAGAAATAATAACCTTGGAATCGGTGATCATCTGTTGCAGTTGGCTGATTCTTTGGTTCAATTTAATTCTCCAAAAACTCTTCGTTGATCGTGGCAACTCCGGCTTTAAATGCGTCACTCAAGGCTTCAAGTTCATTTAATGTTATTTCGGTCGTGAATAGCTCAAAAAGCTTTATCTGCGGTAACGGAAGAAGCCTATTTAGTTTATCGATTTGTTCTTTTTGAAGTTGTTCCTTTTGAAGGCTAAATTCTGCGGCCTTTTGGTAGGCATGGAATTCGCTTTGTTTTAATTTATCTTTCATCTCCTTTAAAAGTTTCAGACTGTTGGTATCCAAGTTTGAATTTACAATTCCGTTTACTATCAGCGGTCCAAGTTTTACTCCGATCTTATCTTCAAGAGTAAAAGCGGCTTCAATGGTTTCAGTCACCGGTGTTTCTTCCGCCAAAGTTACAAGGCATACCTGGCAACGTTTGGGATCTGCAAGCATTTCGAGCACTTCTTGGGACTGAATCTTAACCGGACCGCCTCTGGCTGACTCGATGAGACCCTGTGCCGAAAGTAGAAAGGAAATTGTATGACCGGTTGCGGGAGCATCAACGATAATAAGATCGTAATCGGTCTCCATTTCAAGTTGTTTAATCTTCCCGAGAACCAAAATATCTTTAATGCCCGGAACCGCAGTAGAAACTATGTCTATCACACCCGATTTAACAAGGCGCTTTGAGATTGCCTTTAGTCCGTGGTCGTACATATATTCAATCAAAGAGTCATCGGGAGTTATTCTTTGTGCCTCAAGATGATCCCGGACAAACTGGGATTCAAATTTGAGGCTATTGTCAAAATTAAAATAGTTTGGAAGATTGCTTTTCCCTTCAAGCTCTACTATTAAAACTTTATCCATCACTTTAGAAGCGGTAAGTGCGATAGTGGCGGCAACAGTCGTTCTGCCGACACCGCCTTTTCCGGCAATGATCAAGACCTTACTGGATTTAAAAAAGTTAAAGAGATCCATACGATATAGGAGCGTTGTTGTGTACAGGGTATTTAATTTACAACTATTTAATTACAGTTTAACTTGTTGAACCATCAAAAGTTTAAATAACTCAACCTTGAGAACATAGGCGTTTTTAAGGGACTAGTTTTCATTGACAGTCGATTAAATCTTTGCGGGGGTCGAATTCAAGTTGATAATAATAAAAATTAATTAGCAACCCTGCATTTTAAGTCCTTAAATTAAGATTTAATTTCAATTGACTCGGTGTGGTTAATCTACGTTTAATTCAGAGAAAAAAAGCGATAAAGCTGACATATGAATGTAAATTCAATTTTTAGGTCAATACAATAACACTTAAGGTGGCATTTGAATAAATTTTATAAATTTCAAGCTACTTAGAGCGTTAATACCTAAAGCAACTACATAATTCATGCCGATTAATAACTTACTATTTTTATTTTATAAAAGAGTTTAACTAACCTCAATATTTGAAGCTTATTTAGGAGGGATTTCTTATGAGTACTGCATTTAGGTCTCATGATCACTGGCAAGATAAAGCTGCGTGCAGATCGCCGCAGGTAACAGTACTTTTTTATCCGCCGTATTCTCCGGAACCAAAGAGCGAACGTATCGCAAGAGAATCTTATGCCAAGGCCATATGTAAGGGATGTACCGTTTCTGATGAATGCCTGAAATATGCTTTGGATATTGACGAGCCTCACGGAATCTGGGGAGGGAAAACAGAACTGGAACGCAAAAAACTTAAACTTACTCAGGCAATCCGCTGAGGCTTTTGGTTTTTTGAAACCGTAGTCAAGTTCCAGCCGGTATAGTTCCAGCTTGCTGTGATCAGTATAAATAAAATAAATGTCGCTATGTGTACGCTGGTGCACCACAGACATATGTTTTTAATTACGAGCAGTTCCATGGAAATTAAGTAGATAACAAAAAGTATGCCCATGACGGAATAAATTTGTCTAACGACAGCAATGTTTTTACTCCGAGAAGTCCACGTTTTAGGAAAGCACAAATAACACATTGGAATATAAAAGACCAGTCCCAAAACCGCTACCGGAATGCCCAATAGCTTGGACTGGGGGCTGGTGGTAACTTTCGCACAATTTATCAAACCGGTGTCGCTGCATGCGAGTGGGATTGAAGAGCTGAAAAAGTGGGTTAGAGTGAGATAAATAGATACTCCAAGACCAAATAGCGACAATAAAAAAGTTATCAGAAAAACTATTTTGATATTTCTACTCATGCACGTTCATTGCTTAAATGTGTGAGTGATTGTTTCCTGTGGTCTTTGCCGGAATCTTAAGACTGTTCTTTGCCGCCGCAACGCCGGCTGAATTGCAAACATTTGCGGGTTGATTGCCGTCTATCGAACAGAACGTAGCACTTAAATAGTTTGCCGCCCCAATGATGGATTGGGTAGTTTGGCTTGTGGGTGAACTCAGATTTGCCGCAACGGACTGTTGGGTTAAACCTTGAAGTACTTGGGGTGAGTAGTTCGCCGATGACAACCATTTGCCGCCTATATCTATAAACGGAATGTTGCCTTTAGAGTATTTGTTTAAGAGATTGTTCTCCAAAGAAGTTGGATTCTCCAGAGGAGCATGAGTAACTGTCTCCATCTCAACAGCCACAAAACTTAAATACGGCGAACTGTATTTGACGGTAGCCAGTGAAAAGGTGGGGGTATTCGGATAGACGTCTGTTGAGCTGGAGTACCCAGTTTCAAGATCTGAAATTGTTCCGAATCTTGACAGAGCCGTTATCAGAGCCCATCTTTCGGCTCCGCAATACGGACACCAGTCATCTCCCATGTAAAGAACTTCAGGTTTGCCGTTTGAAGTTAAGGCGGCACTGTTTAATTTTGTCGGAGGAGAAGACACTAATGACCCTCCAGTCCCCACTTGATCATAAATGCCGGAAGGTATTTGAGTCACTGCACTGACTAACTGCGCAGAAGCTGTACTTTGTCCAAGCTGTTTAGGTGTCGATGAAGACATACTAACTAATATTAAGATAACGACAATCACCACAACCAAAACCCCCCCCACGATTGAAGATATTAAAGGAACATTAGATTTTTTGGGTGGCTGCCAGCCTTGTCTTTGATTTTTAAAGTTTGAATTCTTGGAATTCTTTGAAGTTTTTTTTGCGTTATTTTTTTGATAATTAGACGCTCTTTTATTGTTTCGCGGATTATTTTTTGAATTTGCCACAATATAGAGTCTACACAAAAACCTTTCTTTAACAGTGAGCTTCTTTGGATTTTAAGTAAATCGTAAAACTGCTATTTTGGACTGACTTTATAGGTACTGGCCCGACATTTTTATATATCCCATTTTTTGGAAAGTCTAAGTCTTCGGTTCGGATTGATTTGTCCGTTAATCGATTTTTAAGATTACCGCTTGGCTGATTTAACGAAGCAGAAAAAACGCGAGATCCATCTTAAAACCGATAAGGTATCTTTAAACCGACAATATTATTGGCACCTTGAATAATTGCAAACTATAATTAATTTTTTCCGTATTCATTAATTGTTAATTACCGTTAGTTCTTAACCGCATTGTATTGCCTAATGGAGTACCTCATCAAGCTGACGATTTAGTGTCTTTTTTGGGATGTAGCGTTGCGATCTTGTTTCGTTTCCTATTTTTTTTAATGTATAAACTAATGTCGCTTTGTTTACACTCTGCGGCAGTGCTCCAAAAAGAATTCTTAACGATATTAAAGAGTTTTGGAGCCGTAACTTATCAATTGAACTCAACTCAAGGATATTCTTGAATCTATTTCTGAGCTGGATCGGTAATGCTCCGAAGAAAATTAGCGGTCCCGGATCCAAAGCTTTTCTGCCTAACTGCGGCCAATTTCTGGGGTCGTATGAAAAATTTAGCGAGCCTCCTTTTTTGGCCAAATCTATTGTCATTTGGGCCGCTTCAGTAATTTCTAAAGTGTTAAGGCATATATCAAAAAATGTTTCATAAAATCTGTCAAGGTTTTCCGGAACCGGACGCATTGACATTCCATAACTTCGATACCACTCTACAGTGTCGTCGTAAAGTTGTGCTTTTTCAGAAGGACTCAGTTGTCTGAGATGAAAAAGTTCATATGAGCGAAACATTTCCCAGGTAAATGTGGCATGAGCCCACCAAAATGTTTCCGGATTTAATGCGTGATATTTTTTGTCATTGTTGTCTTTGCCCTCAATGTATCTGTGAACATCTTTAATTTTCTTAGCGCGCTGCCTACCATCGGCCGCAAGTAGGGTAGCCCAAATCTGGGGCACTGAACGATTTACTCTGCCCATCGGATCTTTTACGAAATCCGAGTGATCCATGACGGCCTTCCCCAGGGGAGGATACATAAGTTGCATTAAACCTGCACTTGGTCCGGGCAACATTGATCTCCAGTCGCCGGCACATTTTCTAAGAAGTTCTCCGGGGGTAAAAGCCATAACTGCAATGCTACTATTACCTATTGAAAAGTTCAAAATACGTATAGTATTTATAGGCGTTATATCTATAGATGTCATCGCAGATCATTAAATTAAAAATTACCCATTTATGCAGCTTTACGCTCAATGTTTTTGAAATCCCAAATATTAGAGATTTAGTAATTTTGGTCAACAACTTAAATAAGTTCAATATCATAAATAAATAATACGGTGACTGCCTTTAAATTAAAATTTCGCAGGCATAAAAATACATATCGGCATAAATTACTATGTGCTCAATTAGGTTAGTTCAGTTGGCAAAATTTGAAAGACCCAACTTATAAAAAGTGGGGCTTAACCTAATTTAAAGTTTAGATAAATCTATTTAATTCCAAGTTTGATATTTGCCGCAGTCACACCGCTCGACTTGCATACGTTAGCAGGCACTTCCCCGTCAACCGAGCAAATAGCTGAGGTCATATAGTTTGATGCTGCTATAATTGACTGCGCCACCGAACTTTTGGGATTATTCAAATCCGTTGCAATTGTTTGCTGGCTAAGACCTTGAAGTATCTGAGGCGAGTAGCTTGTGGTCGAATACCACTTGCCGTTAATGTCAATAAAGGGAATACTATCTTGTCCGATTTGAGCCATTAGATTATTTTCTTCCCGAGTGGGGGTTTCTAGGGGCGTATGATTTACAGTTTCCATTTCGACGGCATTAAAACTAATATAGTGGGATGTGAATTTAACTTTCGCAAACGAAAGAGTCGGAGTATTGGGGTAAGCATCTGTCGAACTCGAAAAACCCAAACTTACGTCGGAAATTTTTCCGAATCTA
>DAIDJA010000133.1 GCA_027451605.1 Acidimicrobiales bacterium | reverse complement strand
GCCATGGCATTAGGCGGATTTCTGCTTATAGGCGCACTTCCGACCATACTTGATTTGGCAGACAGGTCGGCCAAAGGTGCCACCGGGATTGCAAGCGGCCTGGTATGGCTGGCGGGAAACGGTGGAGGATTAATCATTGCCCTGATTGTTCAGGTTCTGGTAAAGTCTCCCTTTATGTCCTTTATGTTTTTAGCGATCATGACATTTGTGGCGATCTTTCTGGTTACTCCGCTGGGGCAAAAGTCTTCAGAAAAAAAATTACCGGCCAAACCGTAGGTGAAAATTAAGTCAGATAATCGAAAAGATTTTCCGTTTAAACTTAAGTTTTAAGGGGTTTTTGTAATTTACCAGGATTTTCTTGAAGCTTTGAATTTTTTGGATGACTGTCTGTTCGAATGCGATTCAAAACCCGAAGAAGATTTGGGCTTAGCCGATCTGGTTTTAACGGATCCGGTGGACTTTCTATTTATTGAGTTTCCGTCACCTTTTCTTTCAAAGGGCTTTTGAGGATTAGCGGAATTGCTTCTGCGGCCAAAACCATTTTTAGCGAATCGGTCATTGGTTCTTTCTTTGCGGCCGTCACCGTTTCTTGTATCTCTATCAAATCGGTCAGTCGAACGGTTTTCTTTATACCAGCTGTCACGTCGTCGGCTCTGCGGTATCGTTTCATTTTGGGTTTGAACTGTCGATTTTGAATATGAAATATTATTTATGTCGGCTTTCACGATTTCTTCATTCGATCCGTGGGTTAGAGGAAGTGATCTCTTTAAAGCTTTAACAGACTTTAGCTGTTCATCTGCGATTAGACAAAATACCTTGCCCGGATTTCCGGCCCTTCCGGTGCGTCCTGAGCGGTGGACATAGTCTTTAAAGTCCGCGGGGGGGTCAAAGTGAATAACGCATGCCACGTTATCTATATGCACTCCCCTGGCTGCTACGTCAGTGGCGACCAAAATCTGACTTTTCCCGGATGAAAATGAGTGCAGCGCCTGCTCTCTTTGACGTTGGGTACGGTTTCCATGGATTGTTACCGTACGTATTCCTCTGTTTTCGAGCTGCTGAGCGACTCGATCGACACCAAACTTGGTTTTACAGAAGACTATGGTCGAACCAAGCTTATCGGCTAAGTCCGCAGTAAATGAAGTCTTTTCGTTTCGGTGTATTTTAAGGAAATGGTGGGTGACTTCGCCTAAAACTTCGTCACTTTCGACACTGTGAACTTTCGGCGAATTTTGATAGTTCTTTACAAGATGATCTACTTCGCCGTCCAGTGTGGCAGAAAACAGATAAGTATTTCTTTGCTGAGGACACTTGTCCAGCAGTCTTTTTACCGGAGGCAAGAAGCCCATGTCGGCCATTCTGTCGGCCTCATCGATAACCACTGTTGTAATATCGGAAAGATTTAATGCGTTTCTTTTGACAAGATCTTCAAGTCGACCCGGACATCCCACAACAATATCAACGCCTCTGGATAAAGCACGATATTGCGGAGTAAAACTTGTTCCTCCGTATACGCTTAAAACGCTTCTGCCTTTGGATTTTGCCAGAATCTCCATGGTTTTCGTGACTTGAGCCGCTAATTCTCGAGTCGGAACCAAGACCAGAGCACGGGGTTTTCCCGGAGAGGCTTTTGGAAGACCGGCCACCAAAGGAAGTGCAAAGGCTAAAGTTTTGCCCGACCCTGTCGGAGCTTTGCCGCAGATGTCGTGCCCGTTCAGTGCGTCTTTGATAACGGACTCCTGAATCGCGAAGGGTTCTTTTATGCCCTGTGAATTGAGGACATTAATGAGGTCTTGGGGTACACCAAGGCTTTGAAATGATAACATGGAAGCTCCTTAAGCTGCTTTGATAAGAATGAGCCAATAAAGCAATTAAGAAGTTCGCAATAGGTAGGCTCCGATTAGGCCTTATGAGCGAGTAGCTCACAATTTCTGAAGTCATAAATAAATGACAACCTATAGTCTACACGCATTTACAACTAAGGTCGACAAAAATAATTTATCTTATTATTAATGTCAGCTTCTGAAAATTATTTTGTCTGAAAGATAAGTTGCTGCAGGCAGTGTTGGAGGGAAAAGAACCTTAATTTCAGAAAATCAAAAGTGACCAATTAAATGTTTATCAACACCTATATTAAACATTAAACCTTAAAATCAATGCAAAAAAGATTATGGAATATGGAACTATGCCACCGATCTTGATAAGAGTTTAAATAGTGCTATACTAGTAGTTATATAGTTATTTAGTAATGTAGTGATATGGAGGTAAATCTTGATTGAATTTCATTTGGATACCGGTACTGGCGTATCGCCGTATATGCAAATAATCAAACAGGTAAAAAGGGCTCTTCGACTTGGGATTTTGAATAACGGAGATCAACTGCCTACAGTCAAGGAGGTGGTTTCCAAATTGGTTATTAATCCGAATACCGTTTTAAAGGCTTATCGGCAGCTTGAAGCAATGGGTTTGGCTCAAGCAAAGCCGGGGATAGGTACTTTCATAACAACTTCGGCTCCGGAGGTATCACCTTCTTCTTTCCTGCCGTTAAAGATTGAACTTCAAAAATGGATTGATAAAGCAATAAAAAACGGAGCAGATTTAGAAATTATCGAAGCAATATTTCAGGAGTGTCTTCGGCAGAGTGACGTAGAGGAAACGGCATGAATCAGGTTATTGAGGCGTCGCACCTGTCAAAAAAATATCGAAGCAAATTCGCCTTGTCGGACTGCAACATATCTATTCCTAAGGGTCACGTGGTTGGCCTTGTCGGTCCGAATGGGGCGGGAAAGACCACCTTAATTCAAATTGCCGTAGGACTCATTTCCACTTATGACGGTGAAATTCAGGTTTTAGGAGGAAGCCCCGGTAAAGATTCGGAGCATATATCCAAAGTGGGCTTTGTGGCCCAGGACTCGCCTCTTTATAACCAATACACCGTAGGCGATCATTTAAATTTCGGTAAGTGGTTAAATCCCAATTGGGATCAGGAATCTGCGCTGGCAAGAATTGAAAGACTTGATCTAAATATGAAGCAAAAGGTAGGCAGCCTTTCAGGAGGCGAGCGGGCACAACTTGCACTTACCATCGCTGTTTCTAAACGGCCCGAACTTCTCATTCTGGATGAACCGGTTGCCTCTCTTGATCCACTGGCAAGGCGCACGTTTCTACAATTTCTCATGGAAGATGTGGCTTCTAACGGAATTAGTGTTCTTATGTCATCTCATTTGGTAAGTGATCTTGAAAGAGTCTGCGACTATTTAATTGTTTTGGTTTCATCCAGAGTTCAATTAGCAGCCCCGGTTGACGAACTTTTATTGAATCATAAAAGACTTATTTGTAAGAGACGTTCCGCGTCGGAACTGCCGAATAATGTCGAAGTTATCGAACAAAGCCATACAGATACCCAGTCCAGTTTTATCGCCAAGGTTAATGGTCAAATTTGGAATCGGGAGATAGAAGAAGAAAATATAGGTCTGGAAGATCTTGTTCTGGCATATATGTCAACAGACAAAGCAAATTTATCGTCGTCAAAGGTAAGAAATTTACAGAGGAAGAAATAATGTTTAGAGTTGCCTGGCGTCAATTGAGATTCGGCGCATACTTCACCCTGCTTCTGCTTGTTGTATATGTAATAATAGCTTTAATAACCGGATTAAGGGTAAATCATTTTTATGATACCAATGTTGTTACATGTCAGAAATACAATAATTGTTCTGCTGCAGATCAATACCTTTTAAATTTATTTCAGCCGTTCCAGAAGTTTATGATATTAGTTACTTTAATAGCCCCATGCCTTATTGGACTCTTTTGGGGTGCTCCTATCTCGGCTGAATTTGAAAAACAAACATTTAAAGTTGTCTTTACTCAAAGTATCACGAAGAAAAAATGGCTAATTTCGAAATTTATAAGTGGCGCAGTTTTAGCGGTTGTCACGTCGTCAGTATTATCCATTATCATAACTTGGTGGAATGTGAAGATTGACTTTATTAATCAAAATAGATTCGTATTCTTTGATCTTCGAGATCTTTCTCCTGTAGGATATGCCCTTTTCGGGTTTGCCCTTGGCGTTTTAATTGGAATTCTTTTTAAACGACAACTCTTAGCAATTGTTGCTACACTTTTTATTTTCATCGTCTCAAGATTATTGATATTTGTTTTCATAGTTCCGCATTTAATCAGTCCGGCTTCTATGAACTTTCAAATAACCCAAAACTCAGCCATCGGTTTTGGGAGTTTTGACAGTTCCGGCCCCGGACTGGTGCTGGGACCTCCCAATATTCCGAATGCGTGGATATATTCGACAAAGATTGTTAATTCAAAAGGGGATGTAATTGATCAAACTTATTTAGAACAACACTGCAAGACTCTTCTTGACTCGTTTTATAAAAACTCTCCGTCCCAATCTCCGAGTTTTCATAAAAGAGTGGCGATAAAGCAGGAACTGATGTTGGGTCCGCCCGGAATGTCTCAGTGCGTAACAGAAGTTTCCCAAAATTACCACGGGCAAGTTATTTATCAGCCCGCAAACCGCTACTGGCCCTTTGGGTTTCTTAATTTTGCTATGTTCATATTTATCTCGGGAGTTTTACTAGCAGTATCGATTTTCAAAGTCCAAAGAATTTAGGTCAATTGTTAAATTTATACACACGGTAAATTTATACACCCCGAATAGTATTTTTCTTCCGATAAAATAATTCTATTGTGTCTTTCGAGTTTTATTTATCGATTAAGGCAAAGATGAGTATAAATAAATTTCGACACTAAGACAATTTCGTTACTTCTATCGAAATTATTGCAATCAATTTGAGATTTTAATAAAAGTTTCAGCGGTCAATATTAACGTCGATATAAATTCTTAGAGCAGGTCTTAATTTCGTAATTGATCTTTGTTCAATTGATATGACATAAATATGTTACCGCTAAAAGTCTGAATGTTAAGGGCGAACAAAATCTAACTTAGCCAATTGTACTGAAACAATTTATCGACAATTTAATGATATTCATATGCTCGAATTTTGATATCAAAATTGAAACGGTTGAAAGATTTGATTTGAAAATTGAGGGATACTGCATTCTACGGTTCGAAAATCTGAGAAGGATGAAAATTTAAAAGTATAAACTCTCAGCTCTTCTCGGGTCAGTTGCAATGCGGTAAGCAAGGTTTCATTTACAGGCGCCAGGATTGTTTTTTATATATCCTTTATCAAAATATATAGATCGGCTAACGGTTGATAAAGTGAAATTAAGATCTGATATTACGGGTTGATTTTGTTTTTAAAATTATTACTTAGTTTGTAATTGTCTTGCGAGTAAGTGTAGGGCCTGTCTCGTGTTTTCCACACAATTCTTAAAATGTGAATTGCTTAACAGTTTCAAAGTTAATTTCCTTTGCGATTATTTCGATTGATTTTCGGTCGTGTTGCCGATTTATCTTCCTCCTAAAATCGAGTCCGAGTCAAGATCGCTGCAAACTCTTAGAAAGTATTCGTGATGACAGTCGGATATCG
>DAIDJA010000132.1 GCA_027451605.1 Acidimicrobiales bacterium | reverse complement strand
GTCAATTGGCATTATTCCGGTCTCTTCAAATGCCTCTCTTTTGGCAGCGTCGTAAGGTGTCTCAAGGATATCAATATGCCCTCCGGGTTGTATCCAAATTTTAAGTTTTATGTGTTCATGCAACAAAACTCCACGCTTTGAAACTATGACGGCAGACCCGGTTAAATGGAATCCGCCGGTACTCGCAGTATAAATGTCTTCTTTTCCCTTAAGTGAATCCATCACCTTTTCTATAAATATTACCTCTTCCTGATCGTCAGTATTTGTTAAACGTTGCATAAGCAATCTGAGTACCTCAGAGTCTCTCTGGGCAGCTCGAGTCACTGGCAACCTGGTCTTTAGGGAATTTACAAGCTTGTCATTATTGCCAACAATCGGGTGTCGTCGAATCTCAGTTTCATAAATAAGCAGATTACGACCCAATGTCTCGTCAATCGAGTATCCTAAGCACTTGGCAATATATAAGCCTGCCGCATAATCCCATATTGCAAGTCCGTCATAACTGGCATCAAAATATGCCCCTAATGACCCAGTCGCCACAAATGCAATTTCCAAAGCCGCCGAACCCAGTGACCGACTCTGCTTCCATCCAGCCCACTCCTTTGGGTATCCGGAAAAACTGACAATCGAGTCTTCCAAATTAACCTCCGGGAGCATAATTAATGGTTTACCATTGAGAAATATGCGACCTTCTTCCATTGCGTAAATTTCAAAGTTAAACTTTCTGCTATCAATAAACCCAAGCACCGGCAAATTGTCACACAAGATTAGAATACTTGTACAAAACATCGGTAATCCATTAGATGCATTGGTAGACCCATCAATAGGATCTAAAATAGCCATATATCTGGAGTTGTTATCCGTTATGCCGGATTCTTCGCTCAATACGCTTATGCCATAACCAGAGAAGATCTCAATAGCTGAATCATCTGCAACGATATCCAGATAATATTGACCATCGCGGTGTCCCGGCTCAGCTAAATTAGCGACGTTATTAACTCGATCAAATATTGTTGCAGACACTTGCCTACATATCTTAAGAAGTTCTGAGTCTGAATAATTCATACAGATAATACTTTAACTAAATTATGACAGCCGATATGCAAGACCGGAGAATATCTTGGACCTTACAAATTTGCCCGGATATTTAGTCCCTTTTTTTTATAATTTAGAGGCGAAAGGCGGCAGACGCACCACTACTCCATAAAATTAACCGTCACCTTACTTTTATGGAAACACAAGTGCCAAATTTTATTTCTATCTAATAACCGAACATAACTAAGGCAATTCTAAAACCAGGTCCTGCGACTAGACTATAGTTATGTCAAATAAATTATCACGGAAGTTGGCCAAAAGCTCATGGCCGTAATAGACGTTGCCGGTTATATAACCGAACTAAAAGATCACTCAGTTGATCACGGATTCCACGTACATGACGAACGTCATTTTGTTGAAACCTACTCACTCGCCCAGTCATGGGAAGTAGATCTTCATCCCGA
Source organism: Acidimicrobiales bacterium (assembly GCA_027451605.1). Lineage (GTDB taxonomy): Bacteria > Actinomycetota > Acidimicrobiia > Acidimicrobiales > JABEUL01 > JAJZNL01. The sequence continues at coordinate 4,145 of DAIDJA010000132.1, read as the reverse complement.
AGAAGGGTGCGGCGGACCCCTCGATCTTCATCTGTCTTTAGAGGTGGACCCGCGTACGCTGTTAAGTTTTGAAGATTTTATTATCGAATTAGATGACGATGATGATCCATTCAGCGAGCACGCATTTCCATTAGTATTCACCTGGTCATTACCGTCTCTTCAAAAGCCCCCGGATCTACTTCAATTGGCCATTAAGCTTGCCGGTATCGGTGGACTTGAGTTGCCTATCGAGGTTAGTGCGATTGACTCATTCAGTTCGCCAACAGATGCATCTGAAAGGCGACTTACAATTGTGGCGAAAATTGAAGTTAAATTGACAAAGATTCTAGCGGGAGAAGAACTAATGTGTGAAATATTCGACAAGGCTCTGGAGGTAAGCGAATATCTACTGGAACAGCTACCTGCTTGGTTGTAAATAATACTAAACAAAATATGGGTCTAAAAGCGGACCGGACAATATAAGTGTAATGGCGACTAAAATATGCAGTAGCAATAGACTGCGAGTGACAGTTGTAATGATCCTCCTTGGGTTATGTTCTTTCACTCTTTCAACGTGCAGTTCAAATGAGGCAAGGTCGATGGCAAAGCAAGCTTGTATCCATATAAATTTAAGCATCAGCGAATACAATCGAGCAATCAAACAATCAAACCCCAAGGACAAATCCAAACTTTTGAACGAAGCCTATATTGAACTGAGGGATGCTGTACCGCTTGCGGCCAGTGCGGCCGGTAATGATTCCAGATGGCAAGCCCTTTCAACTACCGTCTCTGAGTCAGCACGAGTAAATGAAAAATACTTGATCACCGCTTTGAAATCTGAATGTAATAGCGTTAATTACGAAGGTTAGATATTGGATGTATGCCCAAAGGAGTAACCTGAGTTACTGATATCGCTATTGTCAACTGATTTAGCCACGATTAATCACGATAGGCGGGACGTAATATGACTGTCGATAGCTAAATCCCAGCGGCACAGCCAGACCAAACAGTTGAGGTGCCACAAACTCCCCTCCGGTTGGTTGACTGAATAAAATGCCATCAGATGACCGTATTTGGTTCCCGTTAACCGAACTCATATAGTTATTGCCCGGCGAAACCGCACCATTCAAGTTGAATAAAGTGTAGTTAGACCGATCAGTAGCAGCTATCTCCTTTAACATGTTATTGTAAAGATTCACCTTGGACGGCGGGGCTATATTTGCCGGATCAATATTGCCCGAATGAGTCCCAAAATAAGGCGCGGTACATAGTATGACTGGCAATCTTTGGGAGATGAACTGATTACCAAGTAACTTCAAAGAGTTTTTCAAATAACTATCATAGTTAGAGTGTCCTATTTCATTCCAACCCGTTAACCACTCGTTACTAACCAAGGATGCTCCGCCAAGGAATATTACGACCACATCCGGACTAAAACTATTCACAGCACCGGTAAAAATACTGTCCCAATTAGCACAATTAGCATTATTTGTCTTTTGCACATTATTTGCATCTGAGGGGATAACCGAACAGGACCCTAAAGCAACGTTGTCCACCAATACTCCATACTGCTGTTCGATCTGTTGCAGTCCCACAGCCAAACTATAGGCCACTGAATCACCGACAATGAGAATTCTTATCGGGTCTCGCGCAAGCAATGCTGAAACCGAACTATCATTCTGGATTCCCTGTTGAGTCGCAGATCCAACCGGAGTGATAAATCCTATCGAAACTCCCAGGATAACTACTGTGGATAAAGAGGCTAATCCTAACTTAAGCGGACTAAAATGAATAAAATATTTTCCTGAGATAATTGGCCGCTCAATAAATATGTATGAAATAGTTCCCAAAATTAAGGTTACTACCGTCCGCAAAATGTACAGAGGCAGTGCGCCAAGACCCGTCAAAGAATGAGTTAACGCGATATTAACAGGATATTGCCACAAGAATAGCCCATAAGAAAGTTTGCCGAGGATCCTAAATACCGGATGAGTTACAATTGGCATAAATTCACTCTTGGGGCATAAGACACCAAAGGCAATGATTAAGCAACAGGCGATATCAAATGCGGCTATACCACCGCTTAATACCCAATTCGAATAACGGATTGCCGCTGCGGATATTATCAAGGTAGCGACAAAGATATAGGGAAATGTAGCATCTAAAAATGATCTTATATATTTAGGTACCTCCGCTGGGCGAGATAATACAAATGCCAAGGCCGCACCTAGCATTAATGCACCGCTACGGCTATCGGTTAAATAATATCCGCCGTTGAAATTTGCCCCGTGATTGAATGCGGCAAACATTCTCGCCAAAGATAGTATCGCTAAAAAGATCGATATTCGAAATAACAATTTATAGCTTTTCAGCCACTTATAAAGCAACATTACCACTATGGGCCAAATGATATAAAATTGTTCGATTATCGATAATATCCACAAGTTAAGCAGACCTGAATTACCGTCAGTGGCAGTATAAAAATGAATATTTTTCAACACAAGCTGGCCGTTTACCAAACCATATTCCTGTATGTGATTAACCAGTCCCAGTCGAGTAAAATATATATACCAGTTAGTAATTCCAAAAATGGCCGCAAGAATGTCTCCCCGAATTGACGACATTTCGTGGCTCGAACCAAAAATTATTTCGGCAACAGCGTATATAAATACCATTGTAAAAAGAGGCGGTAAAATTCGTTTTGCCCGACGCGACCAAAATTTAGTCAGTTGAATTCCACCGGTGGAATTCAACTCCCTTATGAGCATATCGGTGATCAGGTATCCAGACATCACGAAAAACCCGTCTACCCATACAAACATTCCGCTAAGTTGACTTAGTCCCGTACCAAAAAGAGCGACCATGACAACCAAAATCCCCCGCATTCCTTCAAGGGCTGGATTACGATCAGAGTCTATGGAAGCTTTGATTTCCCCGAAACGACGAATTCGATCTTTGAAGCGGACCAGTGTAATATTAATACCCGATCGCTTGAACCGGGTTAAGTTTTCACTCATATGAATTATTGGAGACCTTTATCATGTATAATCATATAATTTTAATTCAAACCTTTAAATAATAAAATACATGTATCTTAAACTAAAATCTTGGAGTAACGCAACGACGTTGATTCATTTCGGCTATCCTACGACAATTGGATGTTCCACAATGCAACAACCTCTAAAAGCTTAACCGTTATTGCGATACTTTAGCCCTAAGTTAACCGCAAGAGGATAAAGTGTTTGGGCGATATACTCTCCGCCCTGGGGCTGGGTAATGTGAATGCCGTCAGTCCAGCGAACAGCAACGCCGTCAATATACTCCGTATAATGGCCATTTGGATCTACGGCCTTATTTAAATTGTAAACATAGGCATGTCCGGTATATTTACTTACAACCTGATTTACAATTTTGTTATATGCATTTACTCTGGCTGGATTTGAAGAATCTTCCAGAATTCCGGTATTGGGATTCAACGTATCAAAATACGGAGTTGTACAGATGACCACAGGAATATTGTCTACCCCTAAGACCCTGATCGCCTTTTCCAAAGATTTAACCAAATGGGCATCAAAATCCGGCTGTCCGACGTGTTCCCAGCCGTTGCCCCAATTTCTGTCCAAAACTTCCCAGCGACCAGCCATCAAAATAACTACGTCTGGCTTTAACTGTTTTATATCATTTGAATATGTCTGTGGCCACTGCGCACAATTTGCATCTATTCCGGTCTGCGGATTTGCAGGCAAATTTGCGTCTTCCCTAATTAAACCATGAATAAGGGTCCCACAGCCAACCAGACCTTGATCATATAGATGCACGCCATACTGTTTCTCACTAGCCGCCAAACCATACCCTGCCGTCACGGCCAATGAATCACCTACCAAAAGCACTGTAATCGGATTATTTTTTAAGAGGGCCAATTGACCTTTAGTTATTTTAGACGTGGCGGCAAAACTTTTAATAGGCGGTGTGAGCGTGCCTACAATTAAAGTCACAACTACGATCAATATAGTGACAGGGATCGCAACTAATAAAGCTTTAGTTTTCTTGAAGAAGGATCCAAACCTAATAGGTCGCTCCAATAAATAAAACGAACATGTCGCTAGGGTTAGCGCTATTACGGTTTGAATGATAAATAGAAACCAACTCGAAAAACCTGTATTTCT
>DAIDJA010000131.1 GCA_027451605.1 Acidimicrobiales bacterium | reverse complement strand
CTCCGAGTCCGAGGCGAATCAATGATTAACGCCGGAATTTTTAACAATGATCTTGTTATAACAAGATCTCAGAACACCGCCGAAATCGGACAAATTGTAGTTGCGGGGATAAATGACAACGAGGCAACCGTTAAATATTTTCATCGTTTTGAAGACAGAATTCATCTCAAACCCGCAAATGAAAATTTCAGCGTTATCGACGTTGCACCGGACGAGGTTACAATATTTGGGAAAGTAGTCACGATAATCAGGTCATTGAACTGATTCTTTATATTTTATTAAAGTTATATTACCTTTACGTGAACTTAACTGAGTGAGATTGAAACCGGTTTGTTCATAATGGCAGAAAACATTACCGAAATAAGCAGGCTATTGTTCAGGTTTGAATTTTCATTTTATGAATACCATCCGAACACGTCTACAATTACTTGGGTAGATCCAAATGCATTTGCAACAGTAATTTGACCGTTTCCGAGAATTACTTCATCCATGTTCGAAGTTGCCCAAATGGCCTGTGACCAATTCAAGTCCGAAGTATTGGGTTCCTGAGACCCTGCGGGCCAAGCCGTCAAAAATGACCACTGAGTAGTATTTGCCGCAGTCATGTTTGCCACAACAGCTAGGGGAGGCGTTGTCGACGTCAATGAAGGGACTGAGCTTGTCCCCGAGGACTGTCCTGCAATGGTTACGCTAATCTGTTGGGATGTTCCCGACAGGGACTTATTGGCGCATTGATTGCCTGAAGTTAGTCTGGTATCACAAACCCTAAACGGAACAATCGGATTGAAAAAGCCGACCGTGCTCAAATTGGTTCCCGGGCTTATCGACGCTGAAGTGAAATATCCTTCGACGTCTACTACCAAATCAGCATTTCCCAATGCGTTATAAACACTTATCTGACCATAAGTACCCGAATTTTGGCTTACTCCTACGACAACCCGATTCGCAATGGTCTGACCACTGCTCCAATTTAAAACCGAAGCCTGCGGTACAGACCCACCTGTCGGCCAAACGGTCAAAAATCCGCCGTTTGAAGTTGTGTTTGTCACAGTTATTTCCAGAACCACCGCTTCAACTTGCGAAAAAGGAACATCTCCAACACCGGTAATTTGAAAATTGCCTGTAGTCCCTCCGGTCAAACTGCTTCCGGCTGCCTCGTATCCGCTGTTTTGTCGGGTGTCTATAAGTCTATTGGGAGAAAGTGGGACGAACCCTCCTTGATCTGATCCGGTGGTATACGTACCATAGTAACCCATTACGTCGACGATTACGTCGACGGATCCTATCGGACTGTTTGCGATATCTATTTGACCGCCGGTTCCAACCTGAACTACTACCAAGGTGGCCTTGGTATCTGAGGCGTTCCAGTTAATATTTGAAACACCCGGTTCTGTGTTCCCGGCCGGATAGACCGTTAAAAATCCGCCTGTAGACTGAGCGTTTGCAACAGTGACATTCAGTACTACGGCAGTAGCCGAAGTCGGTACGGTTTGCGTTCCAAAGGTTCCCGTTACCGTCAAAGGATCAATCTGATTGGGCTGCATTGTCTGTCCCTGATATTGATACCCGCCAGAAGATCTGGTGTCCATTATCCTGAACGGAGTTAAGGGGAAGTACGGGGTACCGGAAAGATAATCGAATTGATCAGCTGTGACCGTAGAAGATGTTCCTGAAAAATTGGCAACCGAAACGTTAACAATACCGGGTGTAGCTTGAGCCGGGGCGACCGCAGTTATTTCATCGGTAGATATTACACTGTAGCTTTTTGCCTGACTGGCGCCGAAATTAACCGCAGAGACCGAGGTGAAATTTGTTCCCAAAATAGTTATTGCCGTATCGCCGGAAATCGGACCTACTGACGGAGTTACAGAAGTGATCGCCGGGATTCCTGAAGTATTAGGAGTAACGGTATTTGAGTTTGAAGAAGCCGACGAGCTACCGTATTGATCGGTTGCAACCACGTTAAAGTAATAGCTTTGCCCGTTAGTAAGTGAGCCTATCGTAATGTAGTTATTGGGCGGTGTTCCGTTTAACCAGTCTGAATTTATCAAAGCCCCGGCAGAATATATATTAACCGTATATCCCGTAATTTGCTGATAATTTGTAGGAGAAGTCCAAGAAACTGTCGCCATTTGATTGCCGGCTGCTGCGGTAACATTTGTCGGTGCCGCCGGGATAGGTCCGATTGAAATTTGAGTCGAACCGGTTAAGGAAGATAGGCCTCCCGGTGTCAATACCTGAACACCATAAACTCCATTGGGCAACTGAGGTACAGTAAAACTCAGCTGACCTGACGAAACAGAGTTAAATGACGATACAATCGTAGACCCGACTAACAATTCCATAGAGTTGCTAAAGTTGGCACCGTAGACGGTCTCTTGATGGCCTGACTGTAAATCTGTGCTCGAAAGCGAGCTTATCGTCGGGACCGGCGTTAAATTCGATTGAACCTGACTCCAAGTAAAATTATAGGACAGTGATGTGCCGGAGTTGTCGCCTACAAATATTTCGGCATAGCTGGGGGCATATACATAACCCCCAATCGGTTGCGGATTTGTTGTAAAGCCGTCGCCTTGACTACACGGATTGCAATCATAGGCCCCAAGGATGTTGTCTCTGTGGCCCCAACACCCGGAAGTATTAGAAGTCGTACAGTCCAAATTGGCACTACCCAGACCGTCTTCATACATCCACATGTAATCGGCTACCAGAACAGAAGGCATGCCGCCGGCCCAATTTGACCCGGTATATGTAAAGCTATAGCCCGGAGGAATCGTGGGATCCGTAGAATCATCGGCGCCGGTCGCTGCGGCCGAATCTAATTGAGAAGTTGTTCCGATCATTGGTGTCAGCCCGCGCGCTACTCTTTCCTCATTGGCAATTACGAATAACTGCTGTGTATAAGTGAGTGACATATAGTTGGATGGCATGTCTAAAGGTGTAGCCCCCTCGGCTATTATCGCATTATCAATGGCCGCTAAAGTCGTTAAGTAGCAACCTTGAGAGTTATCCGGTGTGCCGGTAGAACTGCAGACCGTTTGAAAATTTGGATTTGGCGAAACGTTAGAAGAAGGATTATTTGGCGGCAAAATTCCCGAAGCAACTGCCGGAGATAGGTTTAATCCGTTAATAACAAAAACCGACAACAATATTAATAATATTAGAGTTCCCCGCAAAATTTGTTTTCTCACACTGGTACTCCTTTAAATTTCAGACCTATCTTTATATATCGGATGTTACTAACTATTTATTTATGAACACGATTTAAAATTCTGTCTTTACGGGCAGAGCTACTTATAGTTCATTAGGGCCATCAGCCCCATGGCCATTCCAATGACCCCTCCGATAAGATACCAGTTACTCGGACTTCCGGGTAATATATTCGCAGTATAATTCACAATTATCGCCGCCAAAGATAAAATGATAACTGCCAGACAGACAGGTGCGTACCACCTCGGAGACTTTCCGTATGATTTGGGGGTCTTAGGTGTGTAACGACCGCTCTGTATTGTGGAAACACCGGAACTCTTTTTTATATTACCCTGAGCCTGAGTGACTCTTCCTGATGACGGTTTCTTGGTAGATTTTTTATTTTTTGAAGACATGAAGTTAGCTCTCCGGTGGTTCGTTATCTATTAAATACAGTATAGTTAAGTTTGCGGTTAACAATAGTTAACGATTCTAAGTCCATTCTGTTGATAACCTCGCAATTTACTGAATTAAGGACGTTACCGGGCTTTAAATTACTTTCTTTATTAAATACTATGTCAATTAGTTAATTATTTGAAATTCAAATTTGGCAAACTTAGCGATCTTTAAAAAAATTGAATAACTTGCGATCCGCTAAAGTTATATATATGGCTCAAAAAGTGCTGATAGTTGATAACTATGATTCATTCACCTATAACCTCGTTCAGGAACTTGGAGAGTTGGGCGCTGATCCAGTAGTATTCCGAAACGATGCCATTGAAGTTGAAGAGCTCAAACATATGAGCTTCGACAAAGTTGTAATTTCGCCCGGTCCCGGTCGACCCGAAAATGCCGGTATCTCCGTTAAAGCAATAAAGGTTTTAGGGGAAGAGTTGTCGATTCCCGTTCTCGGGGTTTGTTTGGGGCATCAAAGCCTCGCATATTTATACGGTGGCAAAATTGTTTCGGCGCCGCAGGTAATGCACGGCAAAGTATCTGAAATCATTCATAACGGCAAAGAGATATTTTCAGAAATTGACTCTCCGCTTAAGGCGACCAGATACCACTCGTTAATTGTGGATCGTAATACCCTTCCAACCTGTTTTGAAATAACCGCCGAAAGTCAAGACGGGCTGATAATGGGACTTTGTCACAATGAATACCCTCTTTTTTCCGTGCAGTTTCATCCCGAATCACTTTTCACCACTGAAGGTATGACCATCCTTAATAATTTCTTGTCGATTTATTAACAAGAAATTATTGGCCTTACATCATTAATCCGCACTAATTTCTATACCGTCGGACAATATATGTTTCCCCCGCCATAGGTCGTAGTTGTTGTAGGCGAAGTTGTTGTAGGCGAAGAGGTCGACGTTGATGAAACTGAAGTTGTAGTCGTCGATCCGGGGGCAACTCCGACTTGTAGAGTTACAGCCTGTCCCGGAGTAGCCGACACTCCCCCGGACGGGCTCTGGGTTACCACCACACCGTAATCTGTACTGCAAGTCGTAACATCAATAATGGTAACGTTAAAGTTATAGGGTGCTCCCTGCAATTCAGAAAGAGCACCGGACTGAGTATAGCCGGTGACAAGCGGCATCGTCACTGAACTGGGTCCGCTTGAAATTACCAAATTTATTGGAGTATTCGTATCCACCGTCGCGTTTGGACCCGGTTGTGTTGAAATCACCGATCCTTGCGGAATAGTCGCTGATTGTTGCTGAGTAATGGTTCCTACGGCCAAATTCTTTTGGCCAAGCTGGTAAGCCGCCGTAGCCTGAGGAAGTCCGATTAGATTCGGTACCAGGACCGACGCATTGGGGTCGGAATATGTAATTGTAACAGTGTCACCGGTATTTAAGGTATTGCCCGGTTTTGGAAATTCGCTAATGACCTGATAGGCCGGATTGGAAGATGCTATACCCTGTGCGGTCACCTTAAAGCCCGCCTTCTGAAGGATCGTCTCCGCATCGACAAGCTGCTTATTAACGACAGGCGGGACAAGTTGAGTAGGAGCTCCTTTGCTGACCTCCAGGGTGATAAAATCTCCTTTTGAAACCTTTGAATTGGACGGTGACTGCCCAAAGACAACTCCCGGAGTGGAATCATTGTAATATCGCTTAATTTTATAGTTCAATCCCACAGCGGCAAGATCCTGTTCGGCTTGCGATAAAGGAAGGTTGGTCACCGAAGGGACATTAAAAGATTGAGGGGCTCCGAAATAGCCCAGATTCCTACCGCCTACATATACCAAAAGGGCAAAAATTAATATGCAGGCGGCAATCGCCGATGCATAAATCGGGGTTTTGGACTTTGGTGGTGCAGTCTCCACCCGAATGGGCCTGCGCATTGACTTTTGATCTTCGGGATTATCGACTCTCGAAACTACGCTGGTAAGCCCGTCCACTCCCCCGACTTGCCCTACGGCTGTCGTAGCATCAAAAGCTGCCACAGGCTTCCCCAACCTGAATCTAT
>DAIDJA010000130.1 GCA_027451605.1 Acidimicrobiales bacterium | reverse complement strand
CAGGAATTTGACGCTTAACTCAGAATTGGCAACCCATTGTAATATTAAAATTGAAATAAGTTAAACGCTAATTTTGGGGCTATAGGTTTCGCTACAGGTTTCATAGTGTATTTCAAGAGTAAAGAAAGTTATAGAAACTGTTATATTTTATTTGCTCCTAATTAGTCGGTGTGTTAGTATGAATTTAAAGGGTAATCATGAACGAAGCATTGACTGAAGACCGGAATGATGCGGGAAATTTAAATCCGCAAACAGATTTTCAAATAGTTCCAAAAATTGGTCTTTATTTTGTGGCTGTAGTGTTGGTGGCATTAGTAACAGCAATTGCCACAAATTCACTGTGGGCTATCGATTTTTTTCACGTAGTGGGAGGTGCCTCGTGGACTATCTTGGATCTGTTTCTTGGTTTTGTATTGGGACCTATTCTTGGTAAATTATCCATACCGGCACGGGCTGAATTTACTAAGAGGTTTATGCCTAAAATGTTGCTAATTATGCCAACGGTGGTGCTGTGTACTTTAGCGGCGGGATTCCAGCTTGCCAGACATCAAGGTAGGCTCCTAGCCCACTACCACTTGCACCCATGGTTGATTGCATCGTATATCGTGGTAGCGATTATGGCGTTGGTAGCATTAGGATTGTTGGAACCGGCAAATGTCGCAGTCTTGTTTGAACTTAAAAAGCCAATTCCCAATGGAGAGGTAATCGGAAAGCTGATGAAGAGATTCATTTATTCGGCGGGCGTAACAGGGGCAATGCAGATAGTGACCCTTGTCATTATGACAAAGCTGGCTACATCATGAGTGAAGATACTGTATCGACAAAAAAATCATTACCGCCTATAACCCTGTTGTGTGTTATTTCTATGGCTTTTGTAATCGGAGCGGGAGTATATATGGTTTCGGAAATTCCATTTTCCCCAAACTACGCAGTGGTATTTTTGTTGGTTGGTGTAAGTCTGTTGGTATTTATTGCAATCATTGGTCTGCTCGTTAAGATTGACACTTTTAATTGGCGGGTGTTTTTTCAAGTTGTTAAATGGACATTGGCAGCCTATGCTGTGATATCGGGAGTATTGATTTATGTATTTATTTTCGATAAAATGTCCGGTAAATCACTCGGATTATTAATTGCCGCACTTGTATTATTTGCTCTAAATGTTCCGGTAAATATAGCATTTACGGTCGCAAGATACCAATAGCATTTCAATAGGGTTTAGTGGCAGGCTGAACTTAGTTTGATGTTAACGCTACTTCAATTTCCGTTGCATCTGACCAAAGCTTTTGTAGGTCATAAAACTTTCGAGACTCGTCGTCAAAGATGTGAATCACTAAGCTACCGTAATCCATCAATACCCACCTGGCGTCATTCATTCCTTCAATTGACATCGGTGAACCAACTACGGGTTTAAGGGCAACTTCCACCGTTTCTACCAGGGTTCTGATATGGCGGTTTGAAGTACCGGTTGCAATTAAGAAGTTATCGGCAAAAGTTGAAACCTCACTTACATCTAATATAACTAGATCCAGAGCTTTCTTGTCAGTTGCGGCTTTTATCGCCGCCTGTAATTCAGTTGAGATATGAGTCAATTATTGAATTCCTCATTAATTTTATTGTACAACTTTTCAACCTCCAATGCACGTATTGTTTTTATGTTTAGGAATTCATCAATATTATGGTTGTTTACAATTAATTCTTTTAGGCCAGAAGAGGAGATTTGTGGAATTGTATTTACTATTTCCTGTCCGAGATAGATTTGATTTGGAAAAAAATCCGATGAAATTGATGGTTGTCTGGCTTTTTGACTCGCCGACTTTCTGTCAAAAACAACTAGGGTTACAAGCTGTCCCAGCTCTTCGAATTTTTCCCAAGTATTTAAATTTTCAACTATGTCAGAACCTATAATCATAAATATTTCGGCATAACTGTGCTTTGACTTGAGCTCAAGTACGGTGTCAATTGAATAGGACTTGCCTTTTCGATCCAATTCAATAGTTGATACTTTAATTTTAGGTTCGCCTGCTACTGCTGCTTTTGCGACCCGATATCTGGCCCAGGCATTAGAAATCTCTTGCTTATCACTTTTTTGATATGGATCATTGGCAACAACCAAGTAAACAATATCGAGATCCAAAAGATCCCTTGCTAATTTTGCAATTTCGATATGTCCGTTGTGAATTGGATCAAAGGTTCCTCCCAAGAGCCCTACTCTTTTGTAAGTGACATCTCTGACCGCTAAGGCGGCCAGCTTCTTCTCACGCAACTTCAAGTTCCTCGGCTGCGAGAAGGGCCAGTCCGGCCCGGAGGATGTTTCGTGCTGCCTGCTCGTCGGCGTGGGCAACATTCGCACAGGCCCGACATCGAAACTGTGCTTGGCTGACGCGGTTCTCGGCGGCTGTGAAGTCACACACCTCGCAGCGGTCCGAGGTGTGCCGGGGATCGATGTCAACCGCTCTGCGCCCAGCTTCTTCCGCTTTGGCGTGGAGGATGTTGATGAAGGCTGCCCAGCCCGCGTCGTGGATAGATCGGTTGAGCCCCGATTTCGCCGCCTGCCCGTTGGGCAAGAACGCTTTCGGGTTGTCGGGATCGGGTTTCGGCTTGGCCCTTTTCACCATGTTGGCGACCCTCAGGTCCTCGACGACTATGAGGTCGAAGTCCTCGACGAGGGAGCGTGCGACCTTGTGGTGGAAGTCCCGTCTGGCGTTGTCGATCTTGCGATACCGGGCGGCAACCGTCTCACGGGCACCCCGACGGTTGGTCGAACCACGCCGCTTGCGGGCCGGGGTTCGTTGGGCTGCCTCCAGGCGTTTGGCTCCCTTGGCTGCCCAGCGGGGGTTGTCGAGGTGGACTCCCTCGGAGGTGACCATAAAAGAAGCGATGCCGACGTCGACGCCGGCCATGCGACCGGTCTTTGGAAGGGGCTTCACCGGCACTTCGTCGCAGGACAGGATGAGGAGCCACTTCCTCCCGCATCTCTTCACGGAGATCGTTTTCACGGTTCCCTGAACGGGTCGGTGGACGGTGGCAGCCACGTCACCGATCCCCTGGAGATAGACCCGCGATACCTCGGGCTTCCACTTGCACCCGTCCCCATCGGACGGCCACTCCACCGAGTCGAAGCGGTGGGCAGCCTTGAAACGGGGATATCCGGGAGTCTTTCCGGCCTTGACTCGTCGGAAGAAGGCGGCAAAGGCCTTGTTGAGACGGCGGAGAGTGGCCTGCTGGGAGGAGAACGACCATTGGCCGATGTCGGGGCGGACACCCCGTATCTCTTTCAACTGGGCGGACTGAGTGTTATAGGAGATGCCGACTCGACACATCTTCCAGGCAGTCCGTCGTTCTTCTAAGGCGGCGTTGTAGAGCTCGCGGTGGGAGGCGAGACACGATTCGAGGGCCACGTGCTGTTTGGCGCCGGGGCAAAGGCGAAAGACGTAGGAGCGCCTCATGCCGGTACATCCCATTGGTGCTCGATATACCGCCTCACTGTCTCTTTTAAAACGTATCCTAAGGATGCCGCGAAATACGACTTCGACCACAGGACGCACAGTCGCCCCAGCCAGGGAAACTCCTCACGAAGTACTAAAGATGACCTCCCCTTGAAGGCCCTCACGACTTCGGCGGGCGAATCGGTCGATCGGACCCGGAGAAAGATGTTCACGCGGTCGTACATGACTTCTTCGGCGACGATCTTCCAGTCATTCTCCCCGGCGATATGCACCGGCAGTTCCTCCGGACGGCACGCTAGTCGGCCACCGAGCAGGCGGTGGCGGTATTTGGGACACCAGATGAGGTGTAATCCCGGCGAAGTGACACCTCCAGCACCCCAGCGCAAGCGAGTAGACGACATGCATCCATTATACACCGGAGGTGTGACAGCCCCGGCGGGACCTCGGAGCTATGCCCCGAACCCCGATTCCCCTGACGGCTGAAGCCGCCAGTCCCCTCGGGGTGATTTGATGGTTTCCATTAGTCAAGCCAGTAGTTATAGTCTGTAAATGTTCTAATAATTGGTATTAGCTGTTCGGTTATCAAAGTAAGTAATTAGCCAATAGCTCTTCTTGCTTAGAAAAATTAGTGTAAGTCAATGCCGACTGTTTTTGAAATTTAATGGAATTACGATTAAGTTTGGCGCTTCTAAGATGTACCGATTAATAAAACTTAAGTAAGTTCTGCTACTATTTCAGAAAATGCTTCCATTTCAGGTTCATGTACCACAATATAGGAGTAACCCCATCGTTCTCTTCTTTTATGTAACATTTCAACTATTTCGTTCTTTGATCCGATTAGAGCCATAGGAATTTCATCCAAATCACCGGTTTCTATTGAAAACATTTTTGCGATGTTTTCTCTAACCTCGGCTCCGTTTGGAACGACTTGAACTAAAAAGGTAAGACATTGAATCTCAATATCGTCAAATCGCTTTCCGGCAAATTCCTTCAGAATGGCAAAGCGTCTGTCAAATTTATCAGGGCTAATTTCTTTCATCATTTCCGCACCTATTACGCCTGCCTTCAATGATGCGTTTAAACCTACGATATCGGCCTTGCCTGCCGCCAGTTCAAGTATATTTTTGGAACCTCCGCCAATCAAAATCTTAGGATGCGGTTGGGAAACGGGTTTGGGAAAACATTTCGCATCGGTTAGTTGATAGTGGTTTCCTTTGAAATTTGAGCTCCCTTTTTCAAAAAGTTCCAGAAATATTTCTATAGCCTCTTTTAAACGCTCCACTCTAACTTTTGGTTCGTCCAAAACAATTCCGGATTCATCATAATCCGACGTCATCCATCCTGCACCTACACCAAATTCTACACGTCCACCGGTTAAATTGTCCAATGTGGCGATTTCGCGAGCCAAAACTAACGGATGTCTATAGTCGTTATCAAATACAAGGCTTCCTACATTAAGATTGGTTGTATTTTCTGCGGCTATTGTCAAACCAACCAGAGGGGAAAGCTGATCCCCGAAGTGATCCGGAAGAAATAACGTGGAGTAACCCAGACTCTCAACTTTACCTGCCAGCAGTTTCCAGTCTTTGGCAGAGAGTGTATTTGAAGCTTGAACGGCAAATCTAAATGGTTTCATACTGTTAATTGTACTATTTAGCCGAGTGATTCAAATTAAATCATGACAGTACTGAGCTACTTTTAACCGAACTCAATCATTTATATATAAGATAATGATTGGTCGCCAGCTTCATGTTTATTAAATAAATTGAAATTAATTACGAAAGAGTTCGCACTGATCTTAATGGTGAGGCTGGGATTTCAAGATAACTTTGCTAATATTCCGATTTTAATTTGACATCTGTCCCGGGTCGGCAATATAATAAATAAAGTTCCTTGTTATGGGTGAGAATAGTTCGAAATTGGGTGACTTCGAATGATTTTCCTTAAAGTTTTGCAAGCGGGTATATACTAATATTTAAATGCTATCGGTTCGGCAATTGTCTGAAGCCCTGTTAGCAAACGAAAAAGTGGTGAATATTTGAGATGGTGAATTCTAAATCAGTCGGGCGTTTGATTTTAATCAGGCATGGAGAAAGCCAATGTAATATCGACGGAATAATCGGCGGTTTGAAAGGATGTACGGGTCTGTCTACCGAAGGCAAGAGACAGGCCAGAAAACTTCAACGACGATTAAGCCATACCAACGAGCTCGGAGATAACGTTGTTATCTATTCGTCTGACTTACCGAGGGCCATTGAAACCGCAAAATATGTTGCAAGGGCT
>DAIDJA010000129.1 GCA_027451605.1 Acidimicrobiales bacterium | reverse complement strand
CGAATTAAACCTGTCAATTTGCGTTTTATTATTTATGTGTCCTTTAATATCCGCAGTAGCCATATGAGTCCAAATTGACTCAACTTCAATCAAATCTTGTTTAAGGGATATTATTTTAAGCAGCTCTTCTTGAGTACCTCCCAGGCGAGACATTCCCGTTTCAAACTTAAGGTGTACCGGAACCTTCTTGCCTTGTTTACTAAAGATCGGCTTTATCGAAAATTTAGCTTTATAGCCAAAGCACGAACTTATCTTGGATCCAAAACCGGTTGGATTGGCCTTTAATTTATCATTAAGATTTTGTATACGCCTTAAAAGTACCTTAAAGGTATCCGCCTTGACTATTGTCAAAGTTAGCCCCCACGACACAGCTTCTTCTAATTCATCCAAACCGGTTTCACTTAATAACAATATAGGCAGTTTCACACCCGATTCCCGTAAGACAACTCCTTCGTTTACAGTTGCAACAGCTAAACAGGAAGCCCCGGATCTTTCTGCTGTTGTAGAAACTTCAACCATCCCGTGACCGTATGCGTCGGCCTTAACCACACAACAGAGTTTGGCCGGTGCTACCGTTTCTTTAAGGGCGCGAACATTTTCAGAAAGAGCCTTTAGATCTATATACACTCCGGGAGCAAAACTAATCTTTGATTTACTTGCCATAATTTTTATTTCATTTTGAAAAAATCGGCCCAATTAATCCGATAAGACGGCTTGCCTTTCACGGTAATAACAAATTAACGGCACATACATAAAGCAACTCCTAATAAGAACTCGATACGTCATTTAAAACCGAAACAATGCCGTCAATAAGTTTAGAGGAAGTAAGCCCGAAATCGGATGAATTCTCACTTCGTTGTCCTTCGGAAAACCCTAAAGAGTGGGCAAATGCCGCCAAGGCTGTTATTTCAGCAATCTCATCGGTATCATTGACCCCTATATTGAACGAGTCCAAATCTTCGACAGTTAAATTTTGAGATTGGGATCTGGCAATCATTCCGGCGATAACGCCGGTTAAGACGTCACCCGTTCCGGCCGTTGCAAGTTTAGGACTGCCCGTATTTATTACGAATGTCTTACCGTTAGGCGAACTGACAGTTGTTGTAGGTCCCTTTAAAAGTATCACTGACTTTGATGCTTGGGCGAATCTTTCAACATCATAGATATCGAACTCTTTGGTTGTCGAACCTAAAAGAGACGCAAATTCACCGGCATGGGGGGTCAAAATTTTGGGAGCGGTAACTTTACTGAGAAATCCCGCCGGGTCCGGCAATTGACCGATCGCCAAAAGTGCAGAGGCATCTAAAATCACCGGTACGGTTGCTTTAGTCAAAACATTCTTGAGTTTAATAATATCCTCATTGAAAAATACCAAACCGGGACCTATCGCCAAAACCCTATATCTGCCTATATCATTCAGAAGTTTTACGTCCCAGTCGAAACTAAAAGGCTGATGGATCACCTCTTTAACTTGAGTCTGTTTTTGAGTATTTAGACTTAAAACCTTTAGGATTGAAGCTCCGGTCTTAACTGCGGTCTCACAAGTCAATTCCGCGGCCCCCATCATATTTTCTGAACCGGCAACGACATAGACTCCGTGCTTCCACTTATGATCATCCCTTTGGGATTTAAATCTTAGCTTTCTTAAGTCCTTAGCCTCAACTAAGTGTCTGTTCGACTCCTTTAATGTAACACCTAAATCATTGAATATTACTTTACCTGTATGTTCCGGACCGCGATTATAGTAAAAACCGGGTTTTAAAGCTACAAAGCTAACCGTGTAATCGGCTCTTAGAGCGCCTTCAAATACCGTTCCGTCATCACAGTTCAATCCGGTTGGAACATCAACGGACAAGACCGGAATGTCTTCATATTTAAAAAACTTATACTTGCGTTTTAATCCAGTTCCAAATGCAGCATCGACTATTAAGTCGACACCGGAGATCGACTTAATAGAAGAATCGGTAGGAATTACTTCAACTTTTATATTTTTCCTGGCAAGATATCCGGCTAAAACTCTACCGTCATCTCCATTATGACCCGGTCCGGCAACAACTGCAACTCTTTTCCCGTAAGAATTTTTTAAGATATTTAAAGTCGCCATATATGCAGCATATCCGGCCCTTTGAATAAAGGCATCCATTTGACCTGACTTTTTAAGTCCTCTGTCAAACTTCTGCAACTCTTTTCCCGTAAGTATCGGAATCACTGCTTATCCTTTTTAACGTCTACTATCACGACGGCTACAGCCGAGTGCTTTGAATGACTTATCGACAGTGCCACCGATTCGATTTGATCGGCGATATCTTTTAGATAACCCAAACAAGCCTGATTGGTCAGACCTATTGAAGGAACTCTTTTGTTTGAACTTTTTACTTCAATCGACCTGAAGGGCATCTTATACATTCCGAGACCGAAAGCTTTAATGAAAGCCTCTTTGGCGGCAAATCGTGCGGCAAAGTGTTTCGATGGCGACACTGAACTATTGCAGTAATCTATCTCATCTGGCGTAAAAATTTTGCTCACAATATTTGGACGCCTTTTTAGAAGTTCATCGAATCTTTCAATTTCCACGATATCAACGCCTAAGAGCAAGATTTTCTCCCTATTTTTGCCATAATCATATCAGTCAACAATGAATTTTCTATTAGTCTAACATCATAATATATGTTAATTTCCTAGGAAACCAAACGGTAAATATGAATTCATACCCCAAGATATTTAACTCCTTAAAAGGTGTATTCCAATATTTTCGGTTAAATTTCTAAAATATGCAGAATCCGGCTAAAGTAACCTTGGATCTCAAACTTATGTCCGTTATTACTCAGATGATAAATTAATACCGATCATTGTCGTTTCAAGGGCTACCGAATAGATAAATTAAATTATATTCACATTGGAGGCTTAAAGCTCAATTCTCAAAACTTGAGCGTCGGGATCTGTTGCATATCGTTTTAGGGAAAATTCGTATGTTCCCTGCGGGTGATTCCAACTGTGAGTATCTTTATTTCTGGTTGCAAGTCTCTCTGTCGATATTTCAATCTTAAAATCCTTTTTCTCGCCTGATTCTATCTCCACCCTCTTAAATCCTACGAGCCTTGGAAATCTGTCGGGTATCTCGACATAGACCTGAAGGACCTCGGCTCCGTCAGCCGAACCGGTATTTTTAATGTTTCCGGTAATGGCAATACTATAATCACTTAGCTTTTCAATTTCCGCACCACTCACTTCGAAGCTGGTATAAGAAAGTCCGAAACCAAAAGAAAATGCCGGGGATGTATCGGTTTTTATCAGATGCCACCACCCGTGAGATCCATCGTAAATAAATTCCTTGGCATTCTTATCAAAAACCGGATAGTCATCCGCCTCAGTACAAATTGTGTAAGGAAGTTTTGCCGACGGATTTACATCTCCAAAGATCACATCCGCAAGACCTTCTCCCGCCCGACATCCCCCATAAAACGCCTGTAGTACAGACGGGACTCCGTCAATCCAAGGCGACATTATTACTGCACCTCCGGATTGGATAACAACTATCGTTCTTTGATTAACTTTAACCACGGATTTAATTAAATCTACATCAGCATTGTGTAGAAGCAAAGAATCCCTGTCTCCGCCCGCCGCAAATCCACCCAGGCGATCGCTTAAGTGACCCGGAACTTCAGTTTCAATTTGTCTTTCAATAAACTTTTTCCAGTTTTCAACTACATCCGCTTCGTCTTTTCCTGGCAAAAGCTCGCTCAACGCCGGGTCTATCGATCCTATATATTCACCTTCATCTTGGTATGTGTAGCCCACTACGACAATGGCCGTATCCACTGAAGAGGCCAGCTCTTCGGCTGCCAAAAGATCAGTTCCGTCATTAAACTTAACACTCGGTACCTTCTGTCGTATTCCTTCCAAAATAGTGGTACAGTCCAGATCCCACACGTCGCTTGATCCACCGTCACCTAAATTAACCTTCGCCGCAAGGTGTCCGAACACCCCAAGGCTCAAATTTCCTGGTGTAAGAGGCAAGACCGGATTTAATCCAACAGATTCATTTTTTAAAAGGACCGCCGAATTTGAAGCCACCTGCCTGGCAAGCTGCCTGTGCTCGTCGCATCCAATTACTGAAATCGGAGGTTTGGGTTTAGTTAAAATCTCAGCATGCAATAAAATTCCCGCCACTGTTTGAACTGCCAATTTTTTGACAGTTTCAAAGTTAATCTCATTTGTGGCAAGTGCATCTGTAAGATGAGCCATGCGTATCATACGATAGGGCATCTCAATATTTAAGCCGGCCTCTATAGACTTTGCCGAATCTCGGATTCCAAATATCCAATCACTTATCACGAATCCTTTAAATCCCCATTCATCCCTTAGAACACCGGATAAAAGAGCCGAATTTTGCCCGCACCATTCACCGTTAAGCGAATTGTAGGCCGACATTACCGAGGCCACTCCCTCTTCAACCACTCTTTTAAATTGAGGAAGATAAACTTCGTGAAGAATAGTTTCATCTGCGGTTATATCTACACTAAACCTGGCGTTTTCCATAGAATTACAGGCTAAATGCTTTACGCTCGCCATAACATATTTTTGAAGACCCCTGCAAACCGCAGCCCCCATTTCACCCACGTGAAAAGGATCTTCTCCGTAAGATTCCTGGGCTCGACCCCATTTTGGATGGCGGATCAAGTTGACACAGATTGCTCCGGTCAATGTCGCACCGGCCGCCTTTAATTCTTTGCCGATCGCTTCTCCGACACGTTCTTCCAGTTCCTCATTCCAAGTAGCACCTCTAGCGACAGCAACAGGAAAGCAGGTAGAATTACCGATTACACATCCCCTCGGTCCGTCAGCAAATAACACTCCGGGCAAATTTAACCTATCGATAACTGCTGCACCAAAAGGCGCTTTATGATAACCTCCCTGGGCCAAATAGCCCAATCCCTCCCACGTCGGGGCATCACCGTCGAGTATCCACAATATTTCATCTTCTGTCATGGAATCGACCAGTCCTTCGGCTGCGGAACTGACACACTCGCCTGAATTTATCGCATCAACAGCTCTGTCAAAACTTTCGAACATTATATTAAATCACCTCAATTTTTATCTGAAAGTTATTGCATAGTTTTTTGATCGGTCAATTGTTTTTATCAAAAAGAAAGGGTTCGGTTTCGTTATAAAAGAATAACGACCTTTTATAATTCGTTAAATCCATTTTCAATCTTTAATCTTTAATCTTACATTTTCGAACTCATATAACTCGACAATTTTGGATCTACAAGAAATCACAAACTAACCCTTTTAATATTTGTAGGAGATTCATTAATGAAGGGTTACGGTAGCAATCAATTTGGAACAAACAGTCTTGAATGCAATATTAGCTATGGCTCGCTAACGTTATCAGCCAGTATATTTATAAGTCGGGTGGTATTTCAATTGCCTTTAGCCTAACAGACAACGACAAAAAAGGGTCAATATTTATTCGAGTGAAATAGGCGATCAGGATACTTAGATTTCAAAATTATATTTTCAATTACAATATAATCTTTGCCGAAAAAGCTACTTAAATCTGAATCGACAACGACAGGCGATACTAGTGAACCTGGCGGTTTTTTGTGAGGTTATAATAGCTTCGGCTTCCGATAAAGTAAAGTTTTTGAAGACTCAATTATCTATTTTCTTCTATTTCGCTCTTCAATAAGACGGTCGAACTCTTGATATCTAAATTCAAAAGGCCATCTAAACAATTTAGACAGTTATATATCTCCACAAAGAAACTAGATAAACATGTTTAATGCCTAGAAGTATCAAAAATAG
>DAIDJA010000128.1 GCA_027451605.1 Acidimicrobiales bacterium | reverse complement strand
TCCCAATGGAGCGTAGCCGTCTAATGTTACTTTATTTCCATTGCCTGATGAAATTGCCTTTAAATCAGCTCCGGCACAGAAATTACCTCCCGCGCCGGTTAATATGGCAACCTTTAATTTATCGTCAGAATCAAATTCCTCAAATGCCACAACTAAGGAGTCTGCGACATCTCTGTCAACACAGTTCCTCATTTGACTTCTGTTGATAGTAACTATCCTTACGGAATCGACATCTTCAACTATTACTTTTTTGTCAGTCATATTATCGGGTTTAACACAAGCTTAAGCTATTTTTATTTAAGTTTTCAAGTTAAATTCAAAAGCACATCTTTAAATTTTTCTTCGGCCAATTTTCTTCGCGCCGGACCATATTCGGAAAGTACTTCCTTTTTTTCATAATTTTTTAATACCTGTCTGGCAATCGTAACTTTATGGACTTCATCGGCTCCGTCATAAATTCTTGCCGCCCTGGCATATCGGTACATTGCCTCAAGAGGCAGATCGCCGGAAAAACCAAGCGCCCCGCAAGCCTGTATAGCCCTGTCAATAACGTTATAGAGCACTTTAGCTCCGTAAAATTTAACGGCCGATATTTCAACCCTTGAAGCTTTGTTGCCAAATGTATCCATCTTCCATGCCGCATATAAAGTCATCAGTCTGGCCGCCATTAATTCCGCATACGATTCAGCTATCCAATTCTGAGCAGTCTGCTTTTCGGCCAAATAACTTTTGTGCATAAATCTCGAAAGTGACTGCTCGCACAATATGTCAAATGCGCGATTAGCTTGCCCAATCCATCTCATTGCATGATGAATTCTTCCCGGACCGAGACGCTCCTGAGCCAACCTGAACCCCTGTCCCTCATGTCCTATGAGATTTTCCACCGGAACCCGGACGTCGGTATATTTAATTTCGGAATGGCCGCCGAAAGTTCCGAAAACTACATGCGGTTCTCCCATCGTAGGTACATCACGTATTATTTCAACACCTTTAGTGTCCGCAGGAACCAGAATCATCGAACATCCCTGATAGGGATGGACGTCGGGATTAGTTACGGCCATTACGATCAGAAAATCAGCTATCGACCCGTTGGTGGTAAACCACTTATGACCGTTAATCACCCATTCATCGCCGTCTTTAACTGCCGTAGTTTTTATTAGGGTAGGATCACTGCCTGCGACCCCAGGCTCAGTCATCGAAAATCCGCTGTGTTTTTCACCTTTTAAAAGCGGTTCAAGCCATTTGTCTCGCTGGTCTTCCCTGCCCGTTTCTTTGATCCCGATTGCAATTAGCTCCGCATTTCCCGAGTCCGGAGCATTGTTTCCAAAGACGAGTGGCGAAATATAACACCGACCGAGTATCTCGTGCATCAGTCCCAATTTGAGCTGTCCAAACCCCTGACCCCCCAAATCTTCCGAAAGATGTGCCGCGAAAAGACCTCTTTTTTTAACCTCCTGCTGCATGGGCTTTACAACTTTAACCAAGGTTTCATAATCAAGATTCAACGTCTCAAGTGGCTCAATCTCTTCCTTGCAAAACTGTCTCATCCACTCTAATTTTTGTTCAAATTCGGGTTCAGTCGAAAAATCCCATGCCACTTTTGCTACTCCTTTTACTCAAATCATTATTTACGAAGTCCCGATTTAATAAATCAAGAACACCGCGTGACTTTCAATCTAACATACGGGAGAATTTATGTCGATAATATCACCGATCACGGAACGAAGGTATGGTTCTCCCATAACCACTTTATTTTATTCGGCAATAAAGCCCTAAACTTTTAAAACGCTACTTTTTATAAAGTTTCTTTAAAAACCTTCTGAGTTTAGCCGGGAATCTTCGATAAACATACCTGACTGCCCTGTATCCGATGCTTGTGTAATCTACGGGTTCCTTTTTTTTAAGCGAACTCTCCCAAAGATTGAGGGCAAAAAGATCCTCTTTTAAATTTTCTTCAAGTTGTTTGTTATCCAGAGACGTTATTAATGCCCGGTGGACTACATTTAAGGTATTGTTCCATCCCCAAGTTTTGTCTTCAGATGTATTCGATCCAATCATGCCGCTAGATGACCCTGTAGAATTATGTCCCTTTCTGAAATCTGCCACAAACTCAATAAGCTCATCAAAGTTTGACAATTTATGGACATTATTCACAAACGATTTTGTGGACGAAAACTGACTCAAATAAGTAATCAACTCATTAAATACTTCAAGATCAAAGACGACTATATGCTTATTCAGTGCCAACGAATTTAAAAGTGGAAATCCAAATCCTTCGTAATTGGTCGGAAAAACTACCAAATCCGCATTCCGATAGAAGCTCGCAACTTCACCTTCCGTTAATCGACCGCTCGGATAACTAGTTAAGTTTTGTCTCAACTCACTTTTTGACCCAAGTTCTACTATCTGAATGTCCTTAAACGAATTTAAAAGCATCTCAGTCGCAATGCCGGTACGCTTATGGAAAAATTTATTCCCTATTATCAAAACTTGAAGATTATTAGATGCGATCTGATTTTCGGTTTTAATTTCAGACACCGGAGCTTCAGCTTCAGTCAAATCGGATTTTGTCATATAATCGTTAAGGTCAAAGGAAGGTATTGCCACGAAGTCATACTCTCTGTTTTCCCTGTCAAATCTGAAATAAAAATTTAACCTCGAATATTCGGTTAAAAAAATAAGTCCGACGGAGCGCTTGGCCAAAAATCTCCAGTAACTGTCAATCATCGGATGTAAGATTCTTAAATAATAACAGTCGTTAGCAATGTTGTCAAAAAAATAGTAAAGATTAACCGCCGCGATTTTTGATCCCCTGATATCATCATGGATATTAAACGGTTGCGACATATATAATCGGGCGCAAAAGACCTTATCTTTTAAAGTTTTGGAATTGATAAAATCGTATTTTTGTCTTAGATATTTCAATTCATGATATTCTTCGACTTCACGTTCAATAAAAATAGTTGCCTTGAAACTCTCATTCCACTGAACAGAGTCAAACATTGCCCTCAACATAGCCAGCGAAACCTGAGAAGTGCCGGTCTTGTCGGTTCTCAGATAAGTTAGATCCACCAACAATGTCGGACGTTCTGAATTCAAAGCAAAGTGAACGAGCAATCTTTCATACAGTCGGTCTATATCTTGAATATAACTTTGAATAGTCGAAAAGTAATAAGGATATCTATGCTCTAGTATTTGGGAATTTCGCGTTTCAAGACCGTGAGAATCTGATCCGAAAGAGATCGATTTCAAATGATGAGCAAATGCATGATTTGCCAGAACTGAAATATATCCAATTTGATTTGCCCTCATTGTCAAATCATTTTCTTCGTTATAACCGGGAGAATATATCTCGTCGAAAACTCCTACGTCCTTCAAAACTTTGGATTTTATCCACATTACAGAACCGGGAATTACGGGGACAATCTGATACCTGGGTAATTTCGATGTTGCAATCTGAGCCAGTTTTGCAAGTTCATCGACTGCAATCGTTTCAAAATCTTTGTCAAGATCCCAGGGAATAGATGCTATTGAAGCGTCATTTGATCTCGGACCCACAAATCCGACTTTTTCGTCACTGGTCAAGATATCATGCATCACTATTAACGAACCCGGTTCGATAAATGCGTCCGAATTAACAAGCAGGGCATTCGACTTAAGTTCGACAGCGAAATTCAACCCAACGTTTGCGGATTTAACAAAGCCTAAATTCACTCCGTTTTCAACATATTCAACCTTTATCCCATTTTCTTTTAAAAGTTTTGTACCATTTCTTAATGCTAACTTATGATTTTCAACATCGGGTGAATCATTTATAAATATGATTCCAAAATTCAGCTGTTCAATCTCGGGTTGCAGTCGGATAATAGCTTCAATTTGACGCTCGACTAAATTGACGTTTTTATAAAACGGAATAATCATCAAGTTTTGACAACCTGCAAACAGGTCCAATTTTTCTTTTGAAAGCTTCATGTTAATAAGAATTTAAGAGGATACATTTTAAGATCTTTAAGATTTACCAAACCCAACTGCAATCGATAACATGGTGACGTTTTTTATTAGCCAATTGCCAAATACAGTGTTACCAAATACAGTGTTATAAATGGGCAGAAACCTTTAATCAGGTCCTTTAATTTTAGATACAAATCAGTCTAATACATTGGCGTCATCTGGCGGCTAACGCAAATTGATTTTCAGGTGGCCTAAGCACCAGTTAATCGCTGCGTCAATCCAAGAGTGTCTCATGAAACATTTCTCATGCCATAACTTACATTGATCCCTGTCGTACGAATGTTCGTAGCCGTAGCTTTAGATTATGAAGCTACCTAATGCTATTTATTCAAGGCATACAATTGATTGAAATTTCTGAGCTAAGCATACTCGGAATTACTCCGGTTTTACCGAATTTAACCCTAATGTTCAACTTCCTGTCGCGGTATCCTGATAAGTTGCGGTCAACTGTTAAATCAAGCTCAAACCCCCGTCTACAACCAACATCTGACCGGTTATATAACTTGCCTCTTCGGACAATAAAAAGGCTGCCGCTCGGGCAACTTCTTGAACCGTGCCCTGCCTGCCGATCGGAACCCTTATTTTGTTTCTAATCGGACTGTGCTCAGAAGCCAATCGCCCCATCGCCGAATCAATCAAGCCCGGTACCAGAGCATTCGCCCGAACTTGTCTACCTGCACCTTCAAATGCAACATGCCTGCATAATCCAAATAGCGCAGCTTTAGACGTATCATATGAGGGTGAGCATGTACCGGGCTTTAAACCCGCAACTGAACTTGTATAGACGATTGAACCTCCCGAGGAGATATTGGGTAGCGCTAATTTCGATATTATAAAATGAGCGCGCAAATTTACGCTCATAACATCATCCCACATCTTAACGGTAGTACCTTCTAAAAACAGTCCCTGCCCGATTCCTACATTTAACACCAAGCCATCCAATCCACCCAGTGACTTTATCGCATCTGCTACCAGAGCTTCACAACCGGATTCGTTAGTGACATCAGCCTGAATTCCAACGGCGGTGCCTTTTGCTGACTCTATAAACGCTACGGTATTATCGGCGGCCAGTTTATTGATATCTGCGACAGCAATAACTGCGCCTCTCATTGCACACAAGAGCGAAATCGCCCCTCCGTTGTTTATCGGCAGTGGCTCGTCAACTACCGGGGAACCTCCCCCAACCACCAGGATCTTACGATTCTTCATATCAAACTTATGCGCCTGAAATAGTTCTTCAACTTTTTGGGATCCTGCCTCGATGTGATCAGTTTCGATATTCATTCTTTCTCTCCTTGGGTAATGCGGTACGCTTTTGTTTATATAAGGTATGATACTATATATTTGTGAATGCAAGTGAAGCAATGTTGAATTTGAACGCCTCCCGTGAGATATTGCCTCAACCCGGCCCGACTCGACTTCCAAAAAATGCCGTAAAAGAGGCACATCGCCTTAGACTCATTAGAGCTATGGCGACTGTCGTAGCAAAAGCCGGATACGTAAGCGTGTCCGTTGCCGACATAGTTAAAGAAGCAAAAGTGTCCAGGAGGACCTTTTATGAACTATATAAAAATAAGGAAGACTGTTTTTTGGATTTAATAAAACTCGGATCTGACGCACTTTTAGGTCAATTAGAACAATCGCACCTTCACAATCAGTTAAACGAGGCAACCTTGGGCGAATTTATCAAAAATTACCTTCAGCTTTTGAGTAGCGAACAAGACTTCGCACGATGTATTTTGATTGAGACTTTTGCGGCAGGGCAAAGGGCTATTGAATTGAGATATGAAATTACCTCCAATATTTCTCAGCTGATGATAG